>JBAZBZ010000001.1:146176-167873 GCA_041671145.1 Bacteroidales bacterium
GTTCATCACTTTATTTTCTTTATGGCTCATACGAGTTCCTGTGTCTGTTTTTTTATCAAAACAATTCGGTATAACGGGTATTTGGTGGGGAATTCCAATTGCATGGATTTTTGGATTGCTTGCAGCTTTGATATATTTCTTTTCCGGGCGGTGGAAAAATAAAGGAGTTATAAAGCAGGCAAAAGTTGTTTGAAGAGTTTGTGGTTTTTTTTTCATAGTTTTGCAAAATAAATTTAAAACAAAATTTTTATGGGTTTCACAGAAATGCTGGTTAATTACATTGTTGCTTTTATAGCAAAAACAGGATATTCGAGTATTATAATTTTAATGGCGCTTGAAAGCATGGTTGCTCCCGTGCCAAGCGAAGCGGTCATGCCTTTTGCCGGTTTTCTTATTGTTGAAGGAAAATTTACTTTTGCCGGTGTAATATTTTTCAGTACACTCGGAAGTATTATCGGTTCGCTTATTTCCTATTATATTGGTGCATTTGGAGGCAGACCGATAGTGGAAAAATGGGGAAAATATTTACTGCTTGATAAGCATCACCTTGAACTAACAGAAAAATATTTTACAAAAAAAGGTGACATCACAATTCTCGTTTGCCGCTTTATTCCTGTTGTGCGACACTTGATTTCAATTCCTGCCGGAATAGCCAGAATGAATATTTTAAAATTTATAATTTTTACAATAATTGGTGCAGGTTTGTGGAATTCCTTTCTGACTTACATCGGTTATGTTTTAAAAAGCAACTGGAAAGAAGTAATGAAATACAGCCACGTGGTTGATATTTTTGTTGTTGTTGCACTTGTTGCTGCTATTGCATATTACGTTTATAAATTTTACCAGAATAATAAAAAGTCGTAAGAAATTAGTCGTAAGTCGTAAGTAAAAAAAAATGAAACTGTTTGGTTTAATCGGTTATCCGCTTTCACATTCTTTTTCGAAAGGGTATTTTGCAGAAAAATTCTCGAAAGAAAAAGTTAAAAACTGCGAATATGAATTATTTCCTCTTGAAAAAATTTCAGAATTTCCTTTATTAATTGAAAAACATAAAAATCTCGCAGGACTTAATGTAACTATTCCTTATAAAGAAAAAATTATTAATTATCTAGAGAAGCTTGATAACACAGCAAAAGAAGTTGGTGCAGTTAATACGATTAAATTTATTCACGAGAAAAATAAAAAAAATCTTGTTGGCTATAATACCGATGTTTTCGGATTTGAAACGACATTGAAGCCACTGCTCGAATCGCATCATGCAAAAGCATTAATCCTTGGACATGGTGGAGCTTCCAAAGCCGTGCGTTACGTTTTAAAAAAAATCGGAATTGAATGTTTGTTTGTTGAACTCGAAGAATATAAAAAAGAAGGCGATATTTCGTGGAATGAAATAAATGAAAATTTAATAAAAAATTATTTTTTAATTATAAATGCAACTCCTCTCGGAATGTATCCGAAAGTTGATGAGTTTCCGAAAATTCCATACAATTGCATAACTCCAAAACATTTGCTTTACGATTTGGTTTATAATCCCGAAAAAACAAAATTTCTTGAACTTGGCGAAAAACAAGGAGCTGCAATTCAAAACGGACTGCAAATGCTGCATATTCAGGCAGAAAAGTCATGGGAGATTTGGAATACTCTTTCCTAACAGGTTTTTAAAACCTGTTAGGTATAATATCAATAAGTTATTTTTTATAAAACTTTTAAAAATTGACTTTTTATACAGCCTCTGAGAAAATATCAACGTATTCTGCGTTGCAAGCAAAAAAAAAATTAATTGCTGAAATGTATCATGCAATGCAAAGCACGGAGTTTATAAATAAACACTTAATTAATGATATAAAATAAAATATTGCAACCAACTTTAGACTTTAAACATTAAACTTTAAACTAAATTTATATGAAAGAAAAAGTATTAGAAAGATTTTTGAAGTATATAAAAATAGATACTCAATCTGACGACAATTCAAACACAAATCCGAGCACATCAAAACAATTTGTTCTTGGGAAAATTTTAGTTGAAGAACTCAAGCAAGTAGGTCTTTCCGATGTAAGCATTGATGATAAATGTTACATTATGGCGACCTTACCTGCAAACACCGATAAGAAAATTTCCACCATAGGATTCATTGCTCATATTGATACAAGTCCCGATATGCCGGGTGTAAACATTAAGCCGCAGATAATAAAAAATTATGATGGTAAAGATATTTTGTTGAATAAAGAAAAAAACATTCAGCTTTCAACAAAAGAATATCCCGAACTAAAAAATTATGTCGGACAAACATTGCTCACAACCGATGGCACAACTTTGCTCGGAGCTGATGACAAAGCGGGTGTTGCGGAAATAATGACAGCAATGGAATATCTGCTTGCTCATCCTGAAATAAAACATGGAACGATAAAAATTGGTTTCACTCCCGATGAAGAAATTGGACGAGGTGTTGACCATTTCGATGTAAAAAAATTCAAAGCCGAATATGCTTATACTATGGATGGCGGCGGAATAGGCGAACTCGAATATGAAAACTTCAATGCAGCACTTGCAAAAATAACGATTAACGGAGTAAACATTCATCCCGGCTATGCAAAGGATAAAATGGTGAATTCAATGCGTGTAGGAATGGAGCTTAATGATTTGTTGCCTGCTAACCAAAAACCCGAATACACCACAAACTATGAAGGGTTCTTTCATCTTACAAAATTTGACGGAACTGTTGAAACAACTAACATGCAATATATAATCCGCGACTTTGATAAAGAAATTTTTGAAAAAAGAAAAACTTTTATTAAAAACGTTGTTGATTTTATAAATAAAAAATATTCCGAAAACACAGCAGTACTTGAATTAAAAGACCAATACTTCAACATGAAGGAAAAAGTTGAACCCGTATATCATGTTGTTGAACTCGCAAAAAAGGCAATGGAGTTAACCGATGTAATACCAGTTATTGTTCCTATTCGCGGAGGTACAGATGGAGCACGACTTTCATTCATGGGATTACCGTGTCCGAATATTTTTGCGGGAGGACATAATTTCCACGGAAAATATGAATTTGTCCCTGTTGAATCAATGGTAAAAGCAACAGAAGTCATACTTAAAATAATCAAACTTTATTCCGAAAAATAATTTATTCTAAAAGTAGGATAAGTTTATATATTTTGATGTCGGTATTTTTATTTTTCATCCAAAAAGAAATGAAAAAATTTCTTCAATTTTACTTACTTTAATAATTTCTATTCCGTAATCTGAGTGGCTTATATTTTTTGAATTATATTTTGATATATAAATTTTTTCCATACCTAATTTTACAGCTTCGGAAATTCGCGATTCAATTCTGCTCACAGGACGAATTTCTCCTGAAAGTCCCACTTCCGCTGCAAAACAAATGTTTGATACAATAGGTATATCTTCGTTTGATGAAAGTATGGCACAAACTACTCCCAAGTCAATTGCAGGGTCATCAACTTTTATTCCACCTGCAATATTCAGAAATACATCTTTTATTCCAAGACGGAAACCGCATCTTTTTTCCAGAACAGCTAAAAGCATGTTTAATCTGCGGACATCAAAACCGGTGGCTGAACGCTGCGGTGTACCGTAAGCAGCAGAGCTTACTAATGCTTGTGTTTCAATCAGCATTGGTCTTAATCCTTCTATGGTGGCTGATACAGTTATTCCACTATATTGTTCATCGTGATGGGAAAGTAAAATTTCCGACGGATTTGTTACTTCACGCAATCCGCTCGACTGCATTTCGTAAATTCCTAATTCGGATGTTGAGCCGAAACGGTTTTTGGTGGCTCTTAGTATTCTGTAAATATGATTTCTGTCTCCTTCGAATTGAAGCACAGTATCAACGATATGTTCCAGGACTTTTGGTCCGGCAATAGTTCCGTCTTTTGTTATGTGTCCGATAAGAAATACAGGAGTTTCGGTTTCTTTTGCGAAACGCTGTAATTCTGCAGTACATTCACGAACCTGCGAAACACTTCCCGGCGATGATTCAATTACAGAAGTATTTAATGTTTGTATCGAATCAATTACAACTATATCAGGATTTATATTGGATATATATTGAAAAATATGCTGAGTAGATGTTTCTGTGAGTATATAACAGTTTGTGCTTTTAATCCCGACACGGTCGGCACGAAGTTTTATCTGTTGTTCGTTTTCTTCTCCTGTAATGTATAATACTTTAAGGTTTTTTATATTTAAGCTGATTTGCAGCATCAATGTTGACTTTCCGATACCTGGCTCTCCACCAATTAAGACAATGGAGCCGGGAACGATTCCTCCACCAAGCACTCTGTCGAATTCTTCATTATTTGTTTTAATGCGCTGTTCACTTTTAAAACTTATTTCGGAAATGAGAATTGGTGCGGTTTGCTTTTTAAAACTGACTTTGCTTCCTTGACTTTCTTTTCTTATTATTTCTTCAACAAAAGTATTCCATTCGTTACAGGATGGACATTTGCCGAGCCATTTCGGCGATTGGGAACCACAATTCTGACAGTAAAAAATCGTTTTTATTTTTGCCATCAGATAAGTAACTTATTGATTTGCCATTCTTATAAATTCAAAATTCCATCCATCTAAACTACCTTCCATTCTAATAATTCTCAATACATTTTTATTTAATTTTATTATATCATAATCAGTTGTGCCTTCGGGATTTCCGGGGTTCCAGACTTTCATTTTTTTTGAGTTTTCGACCTTATATAATTTAACTCCAGTATAGTAATTGGATTGCAAAATAGCTCCTGTGGCTTTATCAAAACTAGTTATTGCCACCTCTTGATAATCTATAAAATTCCATATTTGTATAACATTTGTATCAGGGTGTTCAATATATACTCTTTCCCATTTTCCGATTAAAAGCATTTCTTTTCTTTTTTTACAGTTTGTAAAAAAGAGTATTAATAAAAATGAAAGTAAAACTATTTTAAAACACTTTTTTGACATTTGTTATTTTTATTTGCAGTAAAATTAATGAAAAATTTATTCTGTAAAAATTTTATTTATACATTTTAATAATTTTTTTTTCTATCCCCGAAGTTGAATAACCTTCAACAAGAGCAATAGTAACTATTTTTCCTCCTTTTGATTTTACTATATCTGAGCCGATTATGTCGCCGGATTTGTAATCACTGCCTTTAACCAGAATATCGGGTTGAATTGTTTTTATTAATTTATATGGTGTTTCTTCGTTAAACAATACAACTGCATCAACGAAAAATAAGGAAGCCAGAACTTTACTTCTGGATATTTCGTCATTTATAGGGCGGTTTTTTCCTTTTATTTTTCTCACAGAAGCATCGGTGTTTAATCCTATAATCAGAATATCTCCCATGTCAGCCGCTTTTGAAAGATAATCAATATGTCCCAGGTGAAGAATATCAAAGCAACCGTTTGTGAAAACTATTTTTTTGTTTTCTTTTTGCCATGCTTTTAAATGCTTGCTAATAGATTCGGAACTTATTATTTTTGTTCTGATAACATCTGAATTTCTCATTCTGTTTTATTTTTCTTATTTGTTAGAAAAATTAAAAAAAGTGAAACAGTACCAAGAATTATAATTAATAATGTTTGTGATGAATGTGCAAGATAAGCAAAGGAAATTGCCACATCCCGCTTGATTTTGTATAATTCAACCAGCGATAAAATAACAACAGCATGATAAGCTCCTATTCCCCCCGGCACCGGAATTATAAAACCAATGCTTCCTATTGCAGTTAATGTTAATGCATCAATTATTGTCAAATAAGATAGTGATTTTATTGACTGAAAACAGAAATATGTTACAAGGGTGTACATTGTCCATAATAAAAAACTTTGAACAAAAAATAATTTTAAGCTTTTAACATTTGCTATGCTCTTTATACCATAAATAAAACCGATAAAAAAGCGTTTCAGTTTATAAAAGAAAGTTAGTTTTTTAAATTTAGGCAGAAGTGATTTATACAAAAAGTAAATTCCTAAAAGGAGAGCAATCGCAATGATAATAGCAAACAAAGCAAAGTTACGGTTGTTGATAAATTTGCTTGAAATCGGATTTATCATATATTTTAATGCAAAGTCGCCAAGAAAACTTATCTGGAAAATTATTACAAAAAACAGTATTACTATAAGACAAAGTGTATCAAAAATTCTTTCTGCCACTACTGTTCCTATTACTGAATTTAAGGGAATTTTATTTTGTTTACTTATTACTCCGCATCGTGTTAATTCGCCTATTCTTGGTATTGCCAGATTTGCGAAATATCCTATTAGTACTGCATAAAAAGTTGTTATTGTTTTTGTTTTATAACCGAGTGAATTTACAAGCATATTCCATCTTATTGCCCTGACCAAATGACTCAGGATTCCTGCTATAAACGCAAGTGTAATCCAGTAATAATTTGCATTTTCAATATCACGTATAATTCGGTGAATATTTTGACCTTTGGAAACATATAACAATAGCGTAATTCCAAGGGAAAGAAAAATAATGTAGTTGAAGATTTTGAAAATTTTCTTTTTCAATATGGCTATTTTCTTAAAGAATTATTTTCGTTGGGAAATATAAGTATGGGTTTGTATTTTTTTGCTTCTTCAAAATCCATGGCGGCAAAGGAAATTATTATTACTATGTCGCCAACAATGGCTTTACGGGCGGCAGGTCCATTCATGCAAATTATTCCGGAACCTCTTTTTCCTTTAATAACATAAGTTTCGAGCCGTTCACCATTGTTGAGATTTACAACCTGCACTTTTTCGTTTTCAATTATATTGGCAGCGTCCATTAAATCTTCATCAATGGTAATGCTTCCCATATAATTTATATCGGCTTCGGTAACTTTAACCCTGTGGATTTTAGATTTTAATACTTCAATTAACATATCAGCGGCAAAATTAATAAATAAAAACTAATTGACAAATTAAAGGTTTGACTTTAAATAATTATAAAAATGATAAATTATTTTTCTTTTTTCTCATTAATAATTTCCTTTATTGAATACTGTGGCTTTTGATTTAAAGTAAGAAACATTCTTCCTATATATTCGCCTATCAGACCAAGTGACATCAGCAGCAAACCACCAATAATAAGCAAAGATATAATTAATGATGTCCACCCTTCAATTATGAAATTACTTGAAAAATATTGATACAAAAATAAATTGCAACAGCAAAACCAATGAATGAAGACAAAAAGCCGATAATGGTTGCAAACCGCAATGGTATAACTGAAAAACTTGTAATAACTTTGAAGAAAACGGATACGGACTTTATAAGATTGTAATTGCTTTTACCTTTAAATCTGGGGAAATGCTCAGCTTCAACCGTTGCCATGTTATTTGTAATTTCAAGAAGCAAGCCGTCAACATAAGGAAAAGGTCCGTAATAATGCAATAACTCTTTAATAATTTTGCTTTTTACTATTTTAAAAGGCGACATATAAATGTCTTTCGGTTTGTTGATAAGCCAATAAGCGAATAATCCGTTTATACGGCTTCCCGATTTTTTCCATAATGAATGACTTTTTTCCAGAAATCCTGCATAACATATATCATATCCCTCTTTGCATTTGTTGTATAACTTTAAAATATCATAAGGTGAATGTTGAAGGTCATCATCCATAATCACTGTATAATTCCCCGAAACATATCTGAATCCAGCCATCAGTGCGTTATCCTGACCAAAATTTTTTCTTAAGTTTATTGCAGTGATGTTTTTATTGTTTTCAGCAAGTTGCTTTATTATATTCCAGCTATTGTCTTTGCTGGCATCATTAACTAAAATAAGTTCATAACTTATGTTTTTTAATGCATCACAAATTTGCTTGTGCAATTCGTTAAGATTTTCCTGACTGTTATATACAGGAATAACAATGCTAATTTCTATCATGCAATATTTCTATTAATATGTCTTTTTTTATACTGATTATTTTATAAGTAAAATTAAATTTTATTTTAAACTCATCCAGAGTTTTTAAAATACTTTCTTCATTATACCTGAAATTCTCATGTCCTTTGCCTGCGTTTGTAAGTATTTTAGATATGCTGCCGATGAATCCTTTTTTTGCCGACAGGTTTTTTACAGGTTCCGATATTAATATTCTCGGAGCAGATTTGAGCATTTTCATAAGCATAGTTTCTATTTCATTATAAAAATGATAAAACGAACCTATAATAACACATACATCAGCAGACGGCAATGTGCACATTTCGGATATGTCATTCTTTTGTGCATTAAAACCGTTTTTTTGTGCAAACTTAACGAAATTTATATTAATATCAATTCCTATCCAATTGATGTTTTTATCTTTACATGCTTTTGCAATAAAAATATCACCGAAACATAATTCAAGAACGTTTTTTTCATTTCCGGAAAGTAATTTTATTATATCATTAAATCTTTTTTTGTAACTGAATAAATACAAAATATTCATTACAAATCGATATATGTATATATTGTTGTATATTATGCTTTTTTTCATTTATTAAAAAAAAAATTAAGCAAATGCATGCGTTAATTATTAATTTTTATTTACAATAACTTCTTGCAATTATATCCGCCGGAGCATAACCTTTTTGGCTTGCTTTTCGCCAGTTTTCGCATGCTCCCTGCATGTCATTAAGATAATATTTGGAAACACCGATGTTATAATAATTTTCAACATTTGAGGAATCGAACTGAAGTGATTTTTCGAAATCGTTTACTGCTCCCTGGTAATCTTTTAAATTATATTTTATCATTGCACGGTTTTGGTATGCTTTGGCATGAGAGGGATTTAAAGAAATTACTTTTGTATAATCCTCAATGGCACCTTTAAAATCTTTCAGGTTTTGCTTTGCAACGCCCCTGTCGTTATATGCTTCGGGATAATAAGGATTTATTGATATTGCTATGTTGCAATCGGTTAATGCACTTTTAAAATCTTTAAGAATATTTTCCGCAAAACCTCTATTAGCATATGCAATGAAGAAAGTATGATTAAACTTGATTGCTTTGTTAAAAACTTCTATTGCCTCTTTGTATTTTTTTAGATTGTTAAGAGCCACACCATAATTATTATATGCGTCGGGATAACCGGGTTTTATTCTTATTGCTTCCTTGCAATCGGCAATAGCAGCTTCATATTGCTTTTGAGTATTTTCAATTACTGCCCTGTTATTATATGCTTCGGCATTATTAGGGTCTAATTTTATTGCTGAAGCATAATCTTCTAATGCACCTTGAGAATCGTTAATGTTCATTTTTGCTCCGGCTCTTGCAAGATAAGGATGACTTTTATCAGGATATTTTTCAATAACATCGGTAAACAATATTATTCCATTTTTCCACACTTTGTTTCGCGAATACGATTCGTATGAAAAAATCAAAATATAAATTATAAATGAAAACTGAAGTACAGGTTTTAATTTATTTATACTGCTGCTGAAATATTTTTCAACAATTCCGTTGTAAAACATTCCTATTATAAAAAATAATCCCAGATAAGTAATGTATGAATATCGTTCCGAAACAATTGCTCTTCCTATTGGAACGAGTTGTATCACCAGCGAAATGGTTATTATGAAAAACAATAAACCGAAAATTATTTCTTTTTTCATTTTTTTTGCTTTATAAACTCCGAAAGCAATTAAAGCAATTGCTAAAAGTGAAAAATAACAATACATGGGAAGTGCTTCGCCCTGATTTATGGGGTAATAGTGAATTGCCGAAAGATTTACGGGAAAAAAGAGCATTACAACATAATACATAACAGAATAACTTAAAAGAAAAATTCTGCTGAAAGCGGAAAATACAGGAGCCATATTTGTTGAGCCGAATTGACTTTGCGAATCAAAAGCAACTGCTCCGAAAATTATTGCAATTATGAAAAAAGGAATTTTTTCGAGAATTATTTTTTTTGAAAATTGTCGTGTGAGATAGTAATCAATAAGTATAAGTACAAAAGGCAGTGTTACTGCCATTGATTTTGAGAAGCACGAAAAAAGAAATAAAATTCCCGAAATTACCAATGGCTTATATTTACTGTCATTTTGAATGTATTTTAAATAATAAATAAGCGAGCCGAGAAAGAAAAAAGCATAAAGTACATCCTTACGCTCGGCAATCCACGATACTGATTCCACGTGCATAGGATGTATTGCAAATAAAACCGAAACAATTGTAGCCACATCAGTTTTTTTTGTTAAAAGAAAAATAAAATAAAAGACAAGACAAACGTTCATTAAGTGAAACAAAAGATTTGACAAATGAAACGGAACAGGATTCATTCCGAAAACATTGTATTCAATTGCATAATATAAAGTCGTTAATGGATGATAATTGGAATTGTAATAACTATGAAGAATTCTTCCGAACTTAACAAAATTAAAATCTTTAATGTCGGTATTGTTCAGAATGTAAACATCATCATCCCAGTTTGAAATGAAATTATTTCTCAGCGAGTTTGAAAATACAATAATAGTAAGAAGTACAATTGCGGATAAAATAAAATAGATGGTTTTTTTTAGTTTCTCGTTTTTATCTATAGCTTTTAATTTCTGTGATTGAACGGGATGTTTTTTCTTGATGTTTTGGTTACCCATAAATTAATTATCAGAAAAACATAAAATATATTGGAATGGCAATAAACCCACCTGCTATAATTATTGCATAAATTACTCCGAATGCCTTTATTGCCGGCGTGTATTTGTTGTGATTGAAGCCGAGTGTCTGAAATGCCGACTGAAAAGCATGATTAAGATGAAAGCCCAGAATGAGCAATGCAACTACGTATACAATGGAATAAGTTTGCTGTTTGAATAAAGAACTTACCATAAGAAAATGGTTATATTCATATTCTGCCATATCGGTAAATTTAATTTTATAAAAGAAATTCATAAGATGAAGACATATAAAAATAAAAACTATTATTCCTGTATGAATCATATATCTTGAGAAAAAAGATGTCTCGGTATCGCGTCTTACACGATAACCTACCGGTCTTGCCAGCCAGTTTTTTACAGTTACGTAAGCCGCATAAAACATGTGCAGTATAAAACCAATTGCCAGAAGCCACTGCAATTTTTGTATGATGAAATTTGTTCCCATAAAATGAGAAGCAATATTAAAAAGTTTTCCGTCATCACCTGCTAAAAGAAAAAGATTTACTGTTAAATGAACACATAAAAAAATCATCAAAAAAGCACCGGCCACTGCGACGATGAATTTTTTTCCGATGGAAGAAAATATAAAAGCAGCATTTTCCATAATTTTTATTTCTTTTTTTAAAAAAATATATACATTTGAATTTTCAAAAATAACTTTTAATTTAATTACTACAAAAATAATATTTTTTATCTTAATTTATTTTCTGAAAATAAAGTTTATAAGTCATTTGTAATTATGTCTATTTAGATAAAAAATTGTTTAATTGTTAAATTGCTAAATTGTTTATTTATAGTTAGTGATTTAAAATAAGTGCAACTGGGAACTATAAACTGAAAACTATTTTAAACTTAAATAAACGCCATGAAATACTTACCAATCAACAATGAGCTTTTTATAAGCAACAGAAAAAATTTTATAAAAAATCTAAAACCAAATTCAGTTGCAATTTTAAATGCGAATGATGAGTTTCCACGCAACGGCGACCAGGATTTTCCGTTCCGTCAGAATTCCGATTTCTTTTATTTGACAGGAATTGACCAGGAAAAAAGTATTTTGTTGCTTGCCCCCGATTGTCCTAATCCGAAGTTAAGAGAAGTTTTATTTAATGTTGAAACAAACGAATACATTGCTGTTTGGTATGGAGCAAAATACACAAAAGAGCAGGCAACGCAAACATCGGGAATTAAAAATGTTCAGTGGCTCGAAAATTTCGAATCGGTTCTGAAAGAAGTTATGTCAACTGCGGAGAATGTTTACTTGAATACAAACGAAAACGCAAGATATTCAAATACTGTTCCATACAGAGAATTAAGATTTATCAAAGATTTAAAAGAAAGATTTCCTGTTCATAATTACTTCAGAGCAGCTCCGATTCTTACAAAATTGCGTACCGTTAAATCAACAATAGAAGTTGAATTAATAAAGAAAGCTTGCGAAATTACTGAAAAGGGCTTCAGAAGAGTTTTGAATTTCGTGAAGCCCGGTGTGTTCGAATACGAAATAGAAGCGGAATTAATTCACGAATTTATCAGAAACAGGGCTACAACTCATTCGTTTGCTCCAATAGTTGCATCAGGCAAAAATGCATGTGTTCTTCATTATGTTGAAAATAACAAAGAATGTAAAGACGGTGATTTGATTCTTATTGATTGTGGAGCAGAATATGCAAACTATGCCGGCGATATGACCCGCACAATTCCTGTCAGCGGTAAATTCACAAAGCGACAGAAAGATGTCTATAATGCATGTTTGCGTGTTATGAAAGAAGCAAAAAAAATGCTTGTTGTCGGAACTACCATTGACGAGTATCATGTGCAAGTTTGCAAAGTGATGGATAAGGAATTAATTGGCTTGGGACTTTACACCGAAGAAGCTGTTAAAAAACAAGACCCTGCAAAACCAATGTTTTTCAAATATTTCATGCATGGCACTTCACATTTTATGGGCATGGATGTTCACGATGTGGGCTGCAAACAACAAAAACTTGAAACAGGAATGGTATTTTCATGCGAACCCGGAATTTATATCCCCGAAGAAAGCATCGGCATTCGTTTAGAAAACGATATTTTAGTTACAGAAAAAGGTCCGGTTGATTTAATGGAAAATATTCCGATTGAAGTTGATGATATTGAGAAATTGATGAAAAAATAAATGTTACCAATAATAACCAAATTTCATTATGGTGAATAAAATAAAAATGATAATTTTGAATGAAATTTTAAATGCCAAAAAAGTTACAAAAATTTAAATGAAAACAAAAAAGGAACACATTAAATATTGGATAGAACAAGCTAAAGATGACTGGGAAGCTGTTGATACATTATTTAAAGGAAAAAAATATTTACAATCACTGTTTTTTACTCATCTTGTAATAGAAAAGATTTGCAAGTCAATATGGATAAAGCATAATAAAGAAAATATTCCGCCAAGAACCCACAATCTTCTACATTTACTTGCTTCGACACCTGTTGAATTACCTGATGAGATAAGTGAATTTTTGTTGTATCTGAATAGATTTCAAATTGAAGGGAGGTATCCTGAATACATTACAAAAATTCGCAATATTTGTAATAAAAGATTTACAAAGGATTTGATTAATAAAACAAATACCTTAAGATTATGGTTACTAAAAAAACTGCAATAAATACAGCAAAATCATTTGTTAAAGATTGTAATTCTATTGGATTGAATTTTTACAAAGTATTTTTGTTTGGGTCAGTTGCAAAAAATAAAATTAATGAATGGTCAGACATTGACTTATTGATAGTTTCTGACCAGTTTGGAGATAATGTTTTTGAGAATTTAAAATTATATTCAAAAATAAATATTAAATATCCTATTATAGAAACACATCCTTATTCAACAAGTTATTTTAAACATGGAGATGATTTTTTGAAAAAAATAAGTAAAGAAAGTTTGGAAATTTGAATTATACTTTTACATAAAAATATAAATAAAATTAAATTTAACATGAAACTTTTAGAAAACAAAACTGCATTAATAACAGGTGCCTCAAGAGGTATCGGCAGAGCGATTGCAATTAAATTTGCGCAGGAAGGTGCTAACGTTGCCTTCTCTGATTTATTTCAGGATGACAATATGAAATCATTAGAAACAGAATTGACTTCACTCGGAGTGAAAGTAAAAGGATATGCATCTGATGCAAGCTCTTTCGCTGCCTCCGATGAACTTATAAATAATGTTGCAAATGATTTTGGAAAAATTGATATACTTGTGAATAATGCAGGAATAACAAGAGACAACCTCCTGATGCGAATGAGCGAAGAAGAATGGGATTTGGTTTTAAAAGTAAATTTGAAATCGGTTTTTAATCTCACAAAAGCCGTTCAGAAAGTGATGTTGAAACAACGTTTCGGCTCAATAATAAATATGAGTTCGGTTGTTGGTGTTGAAGGAAACGCAGGTCAATCGAATTATTCGGCATCAAAAGCAGGAATAATAGGTTTCACAAAATCAGTAGCACAGGAACTTGGTTCAAGAAATATTCGTTGTAATGCAATAGCACCGGGATTTATCGAAACCGAAATGACAGCTAAACTTCCTGAAGACATAAAGAAAAACTGGATTAACGGTATTCCATTGAAACGAGCCGGCAAACCCGAAGATGTTGCAAATGTTGCAACTTTTCTCGCATCCGATTTGTCAAGCTATGTGAGCGGACAAGTGATTCATGTGTGCGGAGGAATGTTGATGTAATTAATAATTTTAGAATCATTATTTTTAAATAAAAACTGATTTTAAAAATCCTTTGAGTTCCTTTGTGAAAACCTTAGTGTCCGTCAGCTGACGGATGGTTAAGTTAAAATATTCAACCACAAATGACTCAAAGTATGGCGCAAAGAAACACGAAGAAAAAAGTATTTTGATTGTATATTATTTTTTTAACTTTTAACTATTTTAAAATGGTAAAATTAAATTCCAAAATCCCCGATGGTAACATATCCGAAAAATGGTCGAGATATAAAGCCATGTCTAATCTGGTTAGTCCGGCAAATAAAAGAAAACTCGACATTATTGTTGTCGGTTCGGGACTTGGTGGTGCTTCCGCTGCTGCGTCTCTTGGTGAACTCGGTTATAATGTGAAAGTTTTTTGTTATCAGGATAGTCCGCGGAGAGCACACAGTATTGCTGCGCAAGGAGGTATAAATGCTGCAAAAAATTATCAGAACGATGGCGACAATGTATATCGTTTATTTTATGATACTGTTAAAGGCGGCGATTACAGGGCAAGAGAAGCAAATGTTTATCGTTTGGCTGAACTCAGCAATAATATAATTGACCAGAGTGTTGCTAATGGAGTGCCGTTTGCGAGAGATTACGGCGGATTGCTCGACAATCGTTCTTTTGGCGGAGCACAGGTTTCGCGAACTTTTTATGCAAGAGGACAAACAGGTCAGCAGCTACTGCTTGGTGCATACAGCGGTTTGTGCCGTCAGATTAACAAAGGTACCGTGCAGATGTTTCCCCGCAGAGATATGCTCGAATTAGTTGTTATTGATGGAAAAGCAAAAGGCATTGTTACAAGAAATTTAATTACAGGTGAATTGGAAAAACATTTCGGTCATGCTGTTATTCTTGCTACGGGCGGTTATGGAAATGTATTTTATCTTTCTACAAATGCAAAGGGCTCTAATGCTTCACCAATCTGGAAGGCACACAAGAAGGGAGCATTGTTCGCAAATCCCTGCTATACGCAAATTCATCCCACATGTATTCCTGTTACCGGTGAACATCAGTCAAAACTCACTTTGATGAGTGAAAGTTTGAGAAATGACGGAAGAATATGGGTTCCGGGAATTAAGGGCGATGAAAGAAAACCCAATGAAATACCTGAAACGGAAAGAGATTATTACCTCGAAAGAAGATATCCTGCATTCGGAAACCTTGTCCCGCGTGACGTAGCTTCAAGAGCCGCAAAAGAGCGATGTGATGCTGGTTACGGAGTGGGAACATCGAAACTTGCCGTTTATCTTGATTTTTTCGATTCAATTAAACGCATAGGGAAAAATGCTATTGAAGATAAATATGGAAATTTGTTTCAGATGTATGAAAAAATAACTGCTGAAAATCCATATCAAACTCCAATGAGAATATATCCTGCCGTACATTACGTAATGGGCGGTTTGTGGGTTGATTACGAATTAATGACTACAATTCCGGGATTATTTGCACTTGGTGAATGTAACTTTTCCGACCACGGTGCAAACAGGTTAGGTGCATCTGCATTGATGCAGGGCTTGGCTGACGGATATTTTGTAATACCAAATACAATCGGAAATTATCTTTCCGACCAGATAAAAGTCAAGAGAATTCCTACCGATGCTGCCGAATTTGTTGAAACCGAAAAATCGGTAAAAATTGAAACCGATAAATTATTTGATATTAAAGGCAAACGTACTGTTGATAATTTTCATAAACATCTTGGGAAAATATTGTGGGAAAATTGCGGAATGGCACGAAATGAAGAAGGATTGAAAAGAGCAAAGGGTTTGATAAAAGATTTGGAACAGGAATTCTGGAAAGATGTGAAAATTCCCGGTGAACTTAACGAACTGAATCCTGAACTTTTTAAAGCAGGA
Organism: Bacteroidales bacterium; assembly: GCA_041671145.1. Lineage (NCBI taxonomy): Bacteria > Pseudomonadati > Bacteroidota > Bacteroidia > Bacteroidales > Bacteroidales bacterium. The sequence continues at coordinate 162,425 of JBAZBZ010000001.1, forward strand.
AAACTTGTTGATTATTTTGGATTAGCACAACTTTTAGTTAAAGATGCATTGCACCGAAATGAATCATGCGGCGGACATTTCCGCGAAGAATATCAGACAGAGGATGGCGAAGCACTTCGCAATGACGATGATTTCAGATATGTTGCTGCATGGGAATATCAGGGCAAAGACAACGAGCCGGCTCTGACAAAAGAACACCTCGAATTTAAAGATATTGAACTTAAACAAAGAAATTATAAATAGAATTCGCGAAAAACTGGACGCCGATTTGCTATGAAAGATTACGGTTTTTCAATTGCAATATTTTTTTAATTTTTTAAAACGCGATTTATTACTTAATTGTTAAAAAGGTTTCAAGCTTGGGATAACAATTAGATAATTTAATAATTAGACAATAAAAGTTATTTGCTTTCCGCTTTCCGCCTTATAACAACAAACTACAAACTTTTTCCATTTTAAATTTTATTTCCTACTTTTACATTCCCAATTAATTTCATTTATGAGAAAAAATATTTTCACAACAGCAGTAATTCTTATCTCATACCTCCTGCTTCATACTTCATTTTCCCTCGCAGCCGAAAACGTCCCACTCACAAAAGGGCAAACACATACAATCGACAGCTTAAAGCAAGTTTTAAAAATGGCTGACAATAAAGGGAAAGCCAAAGTTTACAATGAACTTGCAAAAACGTATTTATCATTATCATATGAAAAAGCTTATGAATATGCGAAGCAAGCATTAGAACTGGCAAAAAAATATAAAAATAAGGACGAAGAGGCAAATGCAATATTTGCTATTGGAAATGTATATAATTTCCAATCTTTGCATGATAAAGCATTGCCTTATTTTCAGAAAGCTTTGGAAATGTATCAAAAGTCAGGAAACAAAATACAAACAGCAAAAGCTTTAAATAACATTGGACTTATTTATATATATGCCGGGGAATATAGCAAAGCCATGCAATATTTTCAAAAAACGGAAAAACTTTCCCATGAAATCAATTATCCGAAGGGACTCATGCATGCCTCGCTAAACATTGGAACTGTATATGGAAATACCGGAGAATACAAAAAGGCATTACAAAATTACAAAGACATAATTTCTTTGAGTAAAAAAGTGAATGACACTTATTTTTTATCTCTTTCAACCTATGCAGCAGGAAAAATATATAATCTTACGGGTGATTATGCGAAAGCATTTGAATATTCACAGGAAGCACTAAAAATATATGAACAATTATTTGCCCGTGAAAGAAATTTAGTTAACAAGCGTGGTGTGGCAAATGCATTAAGCGCAATAGGGCTGATTTATTTCAATATTGGTAATTCAAACAAATCCCTTGAATATCATAAGCGGGCTTTGAAAATATACGAGGAATTAAATAATAAGTATGGAATATCTCTTTGTTTGAATAATATAGGAACGATTTATAAAGAATCAGGTAATGCTAACAAAGCAATGGAATATTTTAAACAAGCACTTAAATATGCTGAAGAAACCAGTAGTAAAAAACTTATTGCGGAACTATTAAATAATATCGGAAACACTTATTACACATCAGGTAATTATAATGAAGCATTGAACAAGTATCGAAAATCATTTGAAATTGCAAGGGAAACAGGAAATAAACAATTAATGGTTATTGCTTTATGTAATATTGGGTTTGATAATATGAGGTTAAAGAAATACAGGGAAGGAGAGAAATATTTTAAGCAAAGCATTGAATTAGCAAAAGAAATAGGAGATAAAAAAAATATTGTAAGTAATTATGAAGGATATTCAGAGTTGAAATATTTGGAAGGAAATTATAAGGAAGCATTTGAATATCATAAGCTGTTTAAAATAATGAATGATAGTATTTATAACGAAGGAGGCAGTAAAAAGATAGCGGGGTTACAATTCAAATACGAAACTGAAAGAAAAGATAAAGAACTTATCCTGAATAATAAAAAAATTGAAATATTACAACACGACAAAAAAATAGCTCTGTTGAAACTATACATACTTATTGTTGCTTTGCTGCTTCTTGTGATAATTGGCTTATTGATTTATAACCGTCAGCGGATTAAAGCACTCAAAGAACGAGAAATTACTGAGAAGAACATGCAAATACAAGAAACACAGCAAGCATTGCTCGAAGCAGAATTAAAAAACACTCAACTAGAAAAAGAACAGTTGGGAAAAGAGTTGGAATATAAAAACAAAGAATTTACGAATTTATGTTCACAAATAATTCAAAAAAACGAATTGCTTAATGATATTAGTGAAAATCTGCATAAATTCCCCAAAGATGAAAATTATGATACAATGCTGTCTCAAATTCACGGAATGACTAAATTAATAAACCAAAAGTTAAATTTAGACCGCGACCGTAAAGAATTTGAAAAACATATAGAACTAATGAATCAGAACTTTTATCTGAAATTAGAAAAGTTATATCCTGGACTAACCGATACTCAAAAACGGCTTGCTTGCCTGCTTAAATTAAATATGTCTCCAAAAGAAATTTCTACTTTGCTTGGTATTACTCATAGTAGTGTGGAAGTGTACAAAACCCGACTTAAAAAACTGCTTGGAGTTGAGCAGGATACATCCGTTGCAGAATTCCTTGCCAACATATAACATATATTGTGTACAGGATAAATTTCATATAAAATCTTTGTTAAATATTCTGTCGTATTTTCCAACTTTTGAAATTGCTCGTGTTTATTCCCGAATTTTTCATGCCATTACACCTTCATAAATGAACTGCTTGTAGTTTGTTGTTATACAAATAGCATGCAATTCAGTTAATAATTTTGTAAATGCCTTGTTAATAATTTTGTAAATAGCAAAAGTTAGTATCCACCTTTCTTTTGGAGTACTTTTGTCATTAATTAATCGACAATTTTATTCTGTTAAACAAAAATAACGAGAATAATAAAAAATTAATAAAAATATCATCTTTTTATATGCCTTATATATAAATAATTACTAATTAAATAAATCGTTTAACTAAAAACTAAAAAAAACATGAAAACAAAAATCCTACTCATTTCCGCGATAATTACGCTGATAGTTTTGATGACTAATTGCACTTTTGCAGCAACTTATTATGTAGCAACCAATGGAAGTGACAGCTACACAACCACACAAGCTCAGAATATAAATACTCCGTGGAAAACAATCAATACTTCTGTGACAAAGCTCGTTGCAGGCGATATTCTTTATGTGATGACAGGTACTTATGTGGAAACCGTTTACATCGGGAAAAGCGGTATTACGCTGAGTGCCTATCCGGGTAATTCACCGGTTATTGATGGTGGAACCACATTGCCTGCCGTAAATGGAGGGACACTAATATATGTAGCTGGCAATAACAACACCATTTCTAGTTTTGAAGTAAAAAACTGCAATGTCAATGGTACTTATACAGGAGGCACCGGCATACAGGTACCGGGGAATAATAATACGTTAAGCAAAATAAATGTCCATCATGCCCATGACAAAGGGTTTAGGATTGTAGGTAATTACAATATTGTCGAAGATTCTAAAGTATGGCAAACGTGTTTAAGTAATGTCAATGGATCCGGCGGAGGGAGTTGGGGTTCTGGACTTAGCGCAGGTGGAACCGGAGGAACTACCGCAAATTATAATATTGTTCGGCGCAATACCGTTTTTAACAATTGGGGTGAAGGGTTAAACTGCTGGCAATCCGACCATTGCACTGTGGAAGATAATATTGTTTACGATAACTGGACAAATAATCTATATCTCTCTGATGCTACCAATTGCTTGGTACAACGTAATATGGTTTATATATCTTCGGCGCCTGCCATATCTTTTAAAGATTCACGTCCTACAGGTATTACCATGGCTGATGAAGTAGCAAGTTATCCCCGTTCGGCAAACAATACAATTATTAATAATTTTATATATAATACGAATCTTTATGCTTTTGCATGGACGAATGTTAACAATTCCGGATTGAATAATGTGCTAATAGCCAACAATACTATTGTTAATGGTCGTTTGGCCACAGGAGCTGGCGGAAGCAGTTCCATAGTTAATGCAAATTCCCAAATTAGAAATAATATTATAGGAACAGGAAGTTCTGTGCCTAGTAATAGCGGAATTACTTTTTCAAATAATTGCTGGTCGACAACTCCTCCTGCAGCTGCTGCCGGTGCAAACGATGTAACAGGAAACCCACAGGTAGCGCAAACAGGCTCTACTTCTGCCGGTGCATTGACTGCTGACTTCTTTAAATTATTATCCAATTCCCCTGCAATAGATAAAGCGATGGTTTTGATTCAGGTTACTGAGGACTATTTCAAAACCCCTCGCGGATCGCTGCCGGATATTGGCGGACATGAATATACAACTGGTGATCCGAATCCTTCATTTTGTAATTCTGCTCTGGCACCTGTAATTGATGGAGTAGCCGAAAATATATGGACACAAATAGAATCCGACACCTTAAAAAATATCATGTTTGGAACTGTTTCTTCATCCGCCGACCTCTTCGCAACCTATAAAGCCGTGTGGGATAATACAGCCCTATACCTTTTGGTGAAAGTGAAAGACGATACACTTAAAAATGATTCGGGAACAAGTACATGGGATGATGATGCCGTGGAAATATTCATTGACGGCAACAACGACAAAGCCGCCAGTTATGATGCTAACGACCATCAATATATCGTACGATGGAATGATGCTACAGTTTATGAATATCATAGTGGCACCACTATACTAAATCCTGCCGGAGTTACTTTCTCTCAAGGCGCCAATGCCGGTGGATATCTGATGGAAATAAAAATAACATGGAGCGCGATTGGTGTTGCCCCTGCATCGGGAAAACTCATCGGGTTCGATATGCTTGCCGATGACGATGATAACGGAGGCGCCGCTGATGCAAGTATGTCCTGGTTTATGCAGCCACCCTCTTCCCACCATCCTTCCGATTTCGGAACCATCGAACTCTCCGGCATTTCCTGCGTAGAAACACCGACAGGAATAATAAATGAAGAAATGAATAACGCTACACTGATTTATCCTAATCCATTCAATACATCCTTTGTCTTAAAAATTTCTGACGAAACAATTCTTAAAAATGCTATGATGAAAATTTATGATGTATGTGGAAAAGAAGTAAAAGCAGTTTCAATCAGTAGCAATGAAACAATTATTGATAGAGGCGAACTTCCAAGCGGGATTTATTTTTATAGTGTCATTAATAATAATGAAAAAACAGCTAATGGGAAGTTGATTGTTCAGTAATAAAAAAAAATAAACATAAAAAAATCAATTATTGATACCGTTCGTTACCTACATTAACCCTGTCATTTCCTAAAATCGGTTGACTAAAAATTAACCAATAAAACGGAAACAATGACAAAACTCAAGACTCAACCCTGTCGAAAAAAAGACTACGAAAAAGTTAATTTCGACTTAAAATTATCCGTC
>JBAZBZ010000002.1 GCA_041671145.1 Bacteroidales bacterium
TCCGTATTTTCTGCAACTTCTATAGGAATCTGACTGTACTGTGCGCCAACAACTCCAACGCTGCTCAGATGTATTATTTTTTGTATCTTATGTTTTTTCACAAGTGATATTATATTCTTTGTTCCAAGAATATTCGTTGATTCAAATTTCACTTTATCTTTAATTTCTGCGGCAAGATTAATTAAAATATCAACTCCAGAAAATGCATTATCAATAGTTGAAATTTCAGATAAATCACCTTTATATATTTCTACTTTCTGCGAAAATCTCAAAACCGGATTAATATTTCTTGATAATATTCTTACTTCGATATTATTTTTTGTAAAAAAAATATCTTCGAATAAATGCTGACCAATAAAACCAGTAGCACCGGTTATTAATAATTTCATTTTTGCTTTTTTATCAATAAATAAAGATTAAACAAATCTATAAATTATTCTTAAAAAAAACTTAAAAGTAAACAAATATGCTTTTGCTTTTTTATAATAAATATTTTTAAATAATGCTATCAGAAAGAATAAAATGATTTTATAAAAAACATGAATAAAACTAATAACCCAAACAATAAAATATTGAAACGTAGAATTATGCTTTTTAAAAAAATTTATTTTATTAAAAATCTGGTTATATATTGAAACATTGTAATTTTTTTTTGCACTTTGTCCAATGTGATGCAGAATTTGTGCTTCGGGATAATACACTACCCTGTGATTACTTTGCCTTGTTCTATAACAAAAATCAACATCTTCAATCCAGAATAAATTTTCATCTAACATTCCAATTATATTAAATAATTCTTTTCTGAACATTAATACAGCGCCGGATAATGAATTAACATCTATGATTTGATTAATATCTTTATAATATTTATCTTTAATTAAATTTTTCAGGTAAAAACTTTCGGCGAATATGTGTTTGATAGTAGGGAACCTCCACATTGACTGCTGAAGAGAACCATCTGTATTAAGAATTTTAGGACCAATAATTGAAATGTCCGTGTTACTTTTTATATATAAAAATAATTTATTTACCGAATCATCAAATAATTCAGTATCGGGATTAAGCATTAAAATAAAATTTCCTTTTGCAATTTTAAATGCCTGATTATTTGCGGCAGGAAATCCCGCATTATAATTATTTTTTATCAATATTGTCTTATTAAATTTTTCTTCAATAATATCAGGGCTAGTGTCTTTTGAATTATTGTCAACAACTATTATCTCAAAGTTAATGGAATTACTTATATATTTATAAATAGAATCAAGACATTTAATTAAATAATCTTTTACATTATAACTTACAATTACTATTGATAAATCAACAGTTTCAACTTCTTCCATTTATTAAAATATTTTGTGAAAACCCTATTAACAACCAATACAAGCAAGAAAACGAATAAAAATCAAGTATATTACTGACAACATTTTGAGCTGCAATCATAATAAATAAAATAAACATAAACATAAGAAAAGTGTTTTTGTTAGCTTTTAAAAATTTGATGGAATTTATTAAGAAAGTTAAACTTATCGTAGCATAACTCACTAATCCCCAAACTCCCGTTTCATTTGCCAATTTCAAATACCACCCATCAGTAGAATATGTTGCAGCTTCTTTTGAAAAACTACCAAAAAATCTGACAGCAACATGGCCGGCTTTACCTAACCCGTAACCCATGGGATTTCTAACAAAATCATTAAAAGCTGCAAGCCACAAGTCAACACGGGTAAGTCCTTTTTTTAAAAACACTGTATCTACAGTCGAATCTCCAATAAAAAACAAAACCTTATACATATCATGGTTCTGAATCCAAAGTATAAAAAAAACAACCATCATTGATAATAAGGTTTTTAAAAAACAGAGATATTTTTTTGTTACTATTGTTAAAATAATCCAGCCCAAATAAAATGTAATATTTGCTCCTCTCGATACGGTAAGGAAAATACAACACCAAAAAACAGAATATATTATATATCGAGAAATGGTTTCTTTTTGTAGAATTTTAAAATAAATATAAATAGCACCAAAAGTCGTAAATGCACCAAATATAACAGGAGACCAATACAATGAACCAATGCGTTTAATATAATAAACACCTTCAATTCCTGTAGCTTCAAGTGTCATGTATTTATCAATAGCAGGAAAGAAAAAATAAATTATTAATCCGATAACTGATACTATCAAATACCAATTCACCAAATATTTGGAGCAATCATCAAAGCTTTTCTCATTTGTATTAAATCCAACTCGTGCAACAAAATAAAAAAGCATGGGATAGTATGTCATTCTGATTGCATAAAGTGATACGATTAGGTTATGAGCAAGAAATGTTCCCAATAAAATATTCGTAATAATATAAAGTAGAATTAATTTGTCGTAAATTGTAAAAAATGAATATTTAAGTTTCTCTTTATTTTTTAAAACAACTAAAATTAAAAGATAAAACATTAAAATATCAGGCAAGCTTGAAATAAAGAAAGCAAAAGTAGAACTTGATGCTTCAGAACCAATAACAAGAGTTCTTAAACTAATAAATAAAGTTTCGAAAATAAAAAAAACAAGCAGGTTTAATATAATAATTCTATTTTTATCATTTTGTAAATTTAAAAAAACAATTTTCATTTCTCTAATTTTTTGTTTTTAAATTTCGTTTAGTAATTATGCAAATCCAGTATATAATAAAAATATTGAGCAAAGAAAATAAAATTGAAATTGAATAAAAACCAATTATTATGTTTTTTTCAATTATTCCGGCATACAAGACAGATAGCGTAATAATTAAACTCCCGAAAACAGATATAGAAGCAAGTTGTTTTTGTTTATTTAATATTATGGGAGTTTGAGAAATCGTCATTCTAATAAAGTCAAAATAAATCCACGGGGATAAAATTTTCGCATACAATCCAGCCACACGCCATTTTTCGCTAAACACAAAAGCAAATAAATCTTCACCCGCAAACAAAAGCAATATTGGCAAAGGCAATGCAATTATAGCTGCTTTTTTAACTGTTCCTTTTACAAGAGAATAAATATTTTCATTATTATTATATTTTTCTGAGGCATTCTGATAAAATACCTGAGCTATCGATGAACCAATAAGGCTTACAGGCGCCTGTAAAATTCTCATTCCAAATGAATATAATCCGAGAATTGTTGAACTAAAAAAAAATGGAATTAAATATACTAATCCGTTTAACTGGTACATGTCAATTACAGCTTGTATTATATTTGTTTTAGGCATATCTTTATAATGTATGGCAATTTTTTTTATTTCTGAATATTTAAATGCTCTTATATTCTTAAATAATTGTTTTAAGTCCTTTCTTACAAATACAAATGTTGAAATAATTACACCTATATAAGTGCCGATAATTAATCCTATAATGCCGGTTTTTAAAAAGCCAAGTCCCAGCATAGACGCGTTTCCATATATTGCATTATTTATTCTATTGGATGATATTTGCTTGTATTGTTTAATCCTGTTGTTCCAATACATAAATATTTGGTTAAATCCTATTGTGAATACGAATAAAGGAACAAGAAAAAAATAAATAGGTATATTTTCAAAAAACATTATTATAGTTATTAATATAAAAGAAAAAAAAGAAACGAATAAACAAATAAAAAAACTCAGAGCTATTAGTTTTTGAGCATCATCATTGTTTTTGGGAAGAACAATCGCAAGGTCGTAGCGAGCAGTACAAATCACAGTTATTCCCGCAGCAATTGACATAAAAATTGAAAAAAAACCAAAATCGGAAGGAGAATAAATTCTTGTAAGAACAGGAGCAACAAAAAATGGAATTGCCTGAGCAATCGCCGCACCTGCAACTAATTTTGAAATATTCTTTGCAAATTCTGACTTTAAAATTCCATTATGCATAAACTCTGTATTTAGCAAACAATCTATGCAAACTTAAATAAAATAATTTAATTATTCGGAAACAAAAATATGTTATTATTCATTGTCAAAACAAAAAATATTAAATTTGTAATCATATTAAATCCAATTCTTATGAGAAATCAGATATTATTTTTGTTATTACTTTTTGCATTTGCAAATCAAATTCAGTGTCAAACTCAGGCAGAACCCCTCATCAAGCAAAGGGATTCTGCTTACAGCAATTACCAGCAAGCAGAAAAGCAACTTGGTAGTGATTCGAGTCGTACTAAAATGCAAGACCTGATTGAAAAAATGGATGAAGTTATTGCACAGGACAATGATATCATTGATTTATATTCAAACGATATTCAAAAAATAAAAACCGACAGCTCGGTAATTGAAACCATTTTAAAAGATAATTCAGAACTAAAAAATGATGTTAGAAAAAAATGGAACTGGATTATTTATATGATAATAGCAGCGGCAGCATCTGATGCACTGGCAATAATTTTTCTCGTATTTTTCTTTATTTCACGCAGAAAAATGTTAAAATATAAAGAGCAATACGAAATAGAAAAGCAAATAGCAAAAAAATATTCAGAAGAACTTGAGCAAAAAGAATTTATTTCCGAAAAAGAAAATTTACCTTCAATCAGCATGTCTCCCGAAAACAGCGAAAAAGCAGGAGAAATTGAACTGCAATCACTAAAACTCGAGAAACTTTATAAATTAAAGGAAACAGGCATGATATCACAGTCGGAATACGAACAGAAAAAACAGGAAATACTCAATGCTTTCTGAAAAAATATAAACCGTTTGTTGTTAATTGCAATTTAGCTTTTTTCTCGTAGCTCATAGCTTGTGTCTCGAAGCTATGATTAAAAAAAATCTTACTTATGCTGGTTATATTATTTTCAATCCCACCACAATTGCGATAATCAGAATAGCTGCTGCAATTATTGAAAATATCATTTTTTTCTCACGCTTGATTTTATTATCACACATTTCAATCTTTTCCTTTGCCAGAGGATTGTTAATGTTCATTTCAAGTGCTTTATGAAACCATTCTTTAGCATTACGATATATTTCGATTTTGCAAAAATCTTCACCTCGGGTGATATATTCATTAAATTTGATTTCTTCGGAGCTGAGGTTTGTATTTGTTTCGGTATGTGCCATCTTTATTAAAATTTTTCACAAACCTAAATAAAATTTTGGAATTTATGTGAATTTTTAAATTATTTATAGTTCTATACTTGGAGTTTCGTTAAGACAGTCATTATGTCAATTGTCATTAGTGAAAGAAAAGTTAAAAGTTTGATATACTTTTTTTCATTTTTCATTTAAAAATAGTAAAATCCTTAAAAAATATTAATAAATTAATTACGTTTGTATTATTTTAAACTAGTTAAGATGACAAATATTATAGTAACAATCAAAGAAATAATAAACAAATCCGTTGAGCTAAAGCAAAAGCTGCTCAATGATGAAAAAACAGTTGCCAACATTGAGAAAATTGCAGAATCAATAACTCAATGTTATAAAAACGGAGGCAAGGTTCTTCTTTGCGGAAATGGCGGAAGTGCTGCCGACGCACAACATCTCGCTGCCGAATTATCAGGCAGGTTTTATTTAGACCGCAAACCACTTGATGCAGAAGCATTACATACAAATACTTCTTATCTCACTGCAGTTGCAAATGATTATTCTTTTAATGAAATTTTTTCACGTTTAGTTAAAGCTAAGGGAAATAAAGGTGATGTTTTAATTGGTATTTCCACCTCAGGAAATTCAATAAATATTATTAATGCTTTGGACTTTGCAAAACAACAGGGAATGATAACTGTCGGTTTTACGGGATTAAACGGAGGAAAGATGAAAAGATACTGTGATTTTTTAATTGATGTTCCTTCAAGCGATACACCAAGAATACAGGAAATTCACATTTTAATCGGACACATAATTTGTGAGATAGTGGAAAAACAAATGTTCGAGAAAAATAAATAAAATCGAAGTTGGAAATCAGAGGTTGGATGTTTGAAATTTGCGATTTTTCTAACTTCCAACTTCGGTTTTGCCACAATATTTCATAAATTTGTTTGCAATAAGTTAACTTATATAATGTCTAATAAATTATAATTTTCAATTCAACAATTCATGGACGCAATAATTCTGGCAGGTGGTTTCGGAACACGACTTCAGAAAGTTGTTTGTAACGTGCCTAAACCAATGGCTCCGATTAATTCAAAACCATTTCTTGATTACCTTCTTGATTATCTAATTCATTATAAAATAAAAAATGTAATTCTTTCAGTTGGTTATAAACATGAAATAATAAAAAAGCATTTCGAAAAAAAATACAAAAACATTGATATCAAATATGCAACAGAAAAGAAAGCACTCGGAACAGGCGGCGGAATTACGTTTGCAATGAAATACTCAAAAACCAATGAAGTTCTTATTTTAAACGGCGATTCATTTTTCAACATTAATCTTAAGGATTTTTTTTCGTTTCATAAAAAAAACAAAGCCGAACTTTCTATTGCTCTTAAATCTATTAAAAATGTCTCGCGTTACGGAATAGTCAACATTGACAAACAAAACCGAATACTTAGCTTTTCCGAAAAAGAAACAAAAGCAAAATCTGGATTTGTTAACGGAGGCATTTATTTAATGAATAAAAAAAAATTTAAAAATACCGGTTTATCCGGAAAATTTTCTTTTGAAAAAGATTATATCGAAAAATCTTGCAGCAAAAGAAAAATATACGGTTTTGTTTCCCGAAATTATTTTTTAGATATTGGAATACCCGAAGATTATGAAAAAGCTCAAACTGAGTTTAAAAAACTTAAATATTGATAAGTCATGGACTCTTTTTCTCGACAGAGATGGAGTAATAAATAAGCTTATTCCAAATGACTATGTTAAAAGTTGGAATGAATTTGAATTTATTGATGGCAGCATTGATGCAATAAAAACTTTTTCTGAAATATTCGGAAAAATAATTATTGTTACAAATCAGCAGGGAGTTGGTAAAGGTATAATGAGCGAAAATACACTGAACGATATCCATTCAAAAATGCTCAATGAAATTGAAAAACAAAATGGAAGAATTGACAAAATATATTTTTGCACCTCTGTTGCCGAAGAAAATAATTTTTGCCGTAAACCCAATATTGGAATGGCTTTAAAAGCGAAGAAAGAATTTCCGGAAATAAATTTCAAGAAATCAATCATTGCAGGCGATTCGATTTCCGATATGAGATTTGGTTTTAAATCAGGAATGCTCAAAGTTTTATTATCAGATAGCATTGACATTTGCAGAATATATCCTCAATTTGTGGATTTTTGCTTTAAAAACCTTTTAAATTTTTCAGAAAACTTAAAAAAATAATGAAAAAATCAGCTATTTTAATATTTATCTTTTATTCAGCAGTCCTCTCAAAAGGGCAGGAAAATAAGTGGAATACGTTCCTGAAAGGAATCCCCGAAATCCAATTGCCTATAGATTCCACATCTGAAATTCTTCATCAGAAAACATTAATTAATAAAAGAAATTGCTGGGATTTTGTATTAAGACCATTATCGGTTTTGAATAATTATAAAAATGCTTACGACGAAATTTTTGATGTGGACACAAATCAATTAATAATAAATAAACGATGGCGGAATACTGATTGGACAGTTAATGAACCAATATATATTTATTCTCCCGAACAAAACGGAAAACTTTTTTGCATCGGTAAATTTAATATTGCATCGGATTATATCGGCATTATTTGGTTGCTGGAGCAAAAAGATATTGTGTATGGAGTTGGTCCCATGTACTGGCTGTTTTGCTACAATAAAAACGGATTTCTGAAAGATTATGTTTGCTTAGGATTAAAGCAGCAATTCAGCTTATTCCTGATAAATTCATATTCTGATATTAAATTTTCCATTTCAGAAAAAGCAGAAACCAGAAAAACAGGAGAAAAAATAATTTATGTTGATAATTATATTGAAGTACCGGAGTTCATGTTAAAAAATAACGACAGCACAATTATTGCAGCTCTGTGTGAAAATATTCCAAAACCCGTAAATAAAGATTATCCGCCACTTGTAAACAGAGAAGAAAAAAAAGTTGTTTATTTTACTGAACAACGAAAAAAAATTGATTGCAGATTAATTTTTAATAAAAATGAAAAATTTGAAATAAGTGAAAATAAAAAATAATGAATAAAAAGAAAATTTTCGTAATTGGTTATAATGTATTTTGCGAGCAGATGTATCCTCATCTGTTTGAGTTTTTAAATTTAATTGGTAACGACTTCGACTTAGTTTATTATGGAAAAGATGACAGGGGATTTTTATCTTATTATAAAACAGAAAAAACAATAGGACTTCCTTTTTTAAAAAAAATAAAATTTATTAAAAACTGTGATTTAAAAATTAATACTATTAAAAGTGAGATTAAGAAAATTCTCGAAAGCAAAATATTTGATATAATTATAGTAATTGACCATTCAGCAATTAATTATATATCCGAAACCATAGGAACTAAAGGCAAAACAAAATTATTTTTTTGGTCACATGATATTTTAACTAATGACCACCCGTTATACGTAGAATCAAAACATATTCGTGAAATAATTAATAATAACAAAAAAAACATACAAAATTTCGACCTGATAATAATTCAAGACCATGCAAGAGCAGCTGTTCTTGATTCCGTGTTAAATACTCATAACATAAAAAAGTTTTATTTTCCCGTTTCACTGAATACTGATAATACATCAATTAATATAGCTTTCGATAAATCAAAAAGAGATTTTTTTGAAACTATAAATCTGCTCCAAATAGGATTTATAAGCAATGAAAGGTTTTCCGATGATATTTTAGATGAATACTTAAAAGCAAAAGACAATATTAATTTAACTTTTTTAGGTCGTATTTCTGATGAACTGAGCGAGATGATAGAAAAGGCAAGCAAAAAAGTTTTTTATCATGAAGTTCAATCTTCATTTATTGAAATGCGAAAAATTATTTCAAATTCAGATATCGGAATAATCGGAAACAGACCAAAAACATTAAATAATCATTTTTATTCCAAATCATGCGGACAAATGGTTGAATATTTAAGGTGCGGCATTCCCGTTATAATAGTAGGGAATGAAGAATTAGGCGAATTTGTTGAGAACGAAAACTGCGGTGTTTTTATACAAAACATAAACGAGTTAACAAATGCAATTAATAAAATAAAACAAAAATATCCATCATTCTCAAAGAAAAGCCATGATACATTTTCGAAATTTTTCAATTTATCAAATCACTTTTTATACTTCAGGGATTTTATAAAAAATCAGAATTAGTGTATTTTGAGATATTTATTTCTAAAAAAAAATATTGTAATAAAATAAGCCAATACATCACCAATTATACTTGTTAACCGCAAAACAGCCAAAGCAATTAAAATTGAAACCGGATTGCAAATGGGTGACAGCAAAATAATCATAATAGATTCTCTGACTCCTATACCGGCTGGAGAACCAACTGCAACAAAGCCCACAAAATAGGCAATAACAGTTGATGCCGCAATTAAAATCATATTGTTTAACGAAAGAAAAGTTTCTGAATATAAGTAAAAGACCCAGATGGCAATTAAGATATTGATAGCAGAATTAACAAAATATAACGAAAAGCACTTTAATAGCAACCTTTTAATTTCCCTGAAATTAGTTTTTGTAAAAAGCAAATATAATTTCTTGCTTTTCAGCCCCCAAAATAGGATACCAGCATTAAAAATAATTGCTATAAATATAAATAAATAAATATAATTTTTATTTATTAAAAAGCTTAACCTGTTCAAATCGGCTTTGCCTGTTAAAATAATACAAATAATGAAAAGAATAAAAGTAAATAAAGTGCCAAGAAATAATTCTAATGCACTACTATATATGATTTTTTCCCTATCCCAACCAAATTTTTCACCTAAAAAATTTCTGCTTGCATATTGCATAACATTTCCCGGTAAATATTTTGAAATATTTGATTTTAAATATACATTTATTATTTCCTTATTATTTAATTTTTTCCGACTAATAAATTCCAAAATAATTTTCCAAATAATAGAACAAATAAAAATACTTATTATATTAATTACTGAAAATAAAAAAAATGTGCTTATTAATAAGATTAATGAATATTTATGAAAAGGAATTGTTTCAAACTTTGAATTCTTAATAACATGATATATGTATATTAAAGACAGAATTGATATAATAATACCAATATATTTAAATTTTGATTTTATCATGATTCTTATTACAATATGTCATTAAATTTTAGTTTGTTTGATTTTGCATTTAAAAAGAATATACGGCATAAATGAGCTTGTAAAAAGATTCATAATCCCAAGAAATGGTTTATAAATAATACTTTTTTTGCGATAAAGAACATACTTGGAATCTATAATTGCAAAACCACTATCCCTAAGTAATTTTGAAAGTGTGCTGTAGCTGTAATAACAATAATGGTCGGGATGAACGCTTTCTTTATTTTTCAGCATTTCAATAATTCTAAAAAAGAAATTATGAATATTGGGTGCTGTAATAATTAGAATTGTTTCTTTATTGGTGTTTGCAATGAATTTATGTAATATTTCTAATGCTAACCCAGCATTTGGCAAATGTTCAATAACCTCAGAAAATATAATATAATCAAATTTATTCTCATTAATAAATTTATTTTCATTTAACTTGTAAATATCCTCACAATAAACATCATCAATTCCGTTATTTCTCATTATTTTTATTGATTCTTCATCTATATCAATACCAGAAACATTTTTAGCGACCTCTACTAAATCATAATGTAATAGCGAATGATTCTCTATTTTCTCTTTTGTTTCAGGCGAATCTGTACAACCAATATGTAAAACTGTTTTTCCCCGAATATAATTTCGAAGTATATTAACTCTATCAGTTATTTTATTTCTGGGTAGGCTGTTACTTCTTCTCATCCTGATTTTATTGTTTCATAATTTGTTTGTTAATAAATTCCAAATCTCCCTTTTTTATTTTCTCAAGATGTTTAAAGCAATAAAAATATGCTTTAATGATGTATATGATGTCAATAAAATTAGTTCTTCTATATCTATATCTTTTACCAAAATAAAATAAAAATATTATTTTAAATAATATTTTACCTATTCGGCTCCAAGCATATATTATTTTATTTTTTATTGTATTATCCATTATTTTATAAAAAAGGTATAAATGATAAACTTCTATACCGTAAGTACTGACTTTATTTGATGCCCTTCCAGTTTGAGTAACTTTATGAATATATTTAGCATTCAAATTAAAAAATAAAGAATTCGGATACTTTTTATAAATTCTATATCCAAATTCATGGTCATCGCCCCATGAATATTTTTTTAAAATCTCGTCGTAAGTAAATTCATTAAAAACTTCTTTTTTAATTGTTGATGCACCCGATATCCATTGACAGTTTGCGAAAATATTTTTTTTATATTTGACTCCTGGTAGCAACATTGAAGGATTAAGTGAAGGATTTAGTTTAAATTTGTTATTTGAATAATAATTTTGGTAAAATAACCGGGAAATAATATTTATCAATAAAAGTGCGGCTTTTTCATATTGTTTAAATTCTATTACAGGATATCCTGCAACGCCGAGCGCGTCCGGATACATTGCAAAAACCCTTGTTATTTCCTGATAATATTCAGGGTATAAGACCATATCATCATCTAAAAATGATACAATATCACCAGTGGTATTTTTAACTCCTAAATTTCTTGCAACAGTTAAACTGTTCTCAATTGTATTAGCTATATATTTTAATTTTATACCTTTTGATTCAAACTTTTTAATTTCCAAATTTATTGCATCTTCTGTTGTCGGACTATTTTCGTTATCAACAACAATAACCTCCACAGGTAATATTGTTTGTATTAGAATTGAATCTAAACATTCTTTTAAATCATTGATTCTTTTATATGTGGGAATAGCAACAGAAATTTTCATATCAGCCAAATTTTCTTTTATTTAAATCCAATATTTACCAACTTTCAAAGCTTTTTTAATATAAAAGAAAATATCTTTAGGATTCTTAACCTTTCTTAAACTTGATAAAATATATTGAGGGCTAAGATAAAAGTTTCTATAAAAACGTTTAAGTTCTTTTTGTAATTCAACTACGGATAAATTCGAAACTGTTGCAGCAGGCAATTTATCAAAAGCAGTTAACTGATAGTTCGCCCAGTTTTTAGGCAAAATATCATTGTGCTCAGCATAAATATCAGAACCGGGTAATGGACATAATATGGAAATTGAAATAAAATCGGGATTGATATTTTTTGCAAGTTTCTTAGATTGTTTTACGGTTGCTTTAGTTTCACCGGGTAGTCCAATCATGAAAAAAGCCAATGTTTGAATACCTGTTTTTTTTGTAAGTTTAATAATATTTTTGCTCTGATTAAGATTTTGATTTTTACGAACGTTATCAAGTAACTGTTGGTTGCCTGATTCTACCCCGAAAGAAATTTTATAACAACCCGCCTCTTTCATTTTATTCAACAAAGGTTCATCTATGGTTGTTATATTAGATAAACACGACCATTTTATTTTAAAATTATTTTTAATAATCTGGTCGCATATTTCAATAACTCTGCTTTTTTTAAGTGTAAAACAATCATCCACAAAAGAAATTGACCTTACTTCGTATTTATTATATAATATTGAAATCTCATCCATTATATTATCTATACTTCTATACCTCACTAACCTGCTAAATACAGCATGAGAGCAATAGGTGCAAAGAAAAGGACAACCGCGGGAAGTAAACATATTCATTGAACGCAAACCACTGAATTCCTTCTGAAAATATGTGTACATATTCATATCAAGCAAGTCATATTCAGGAAAGCTTATCTCGTCAATATTTTTAATTAATTCTCTTGGAGATGTGTGAATTATTTCATTTCCATTTCTGTAATAAATTCCATTTATTGCATCATAGCTATTTTGTTTATTAATGATTGCTTTGGCAAGCTCAACAATTGTAATTTCTCCTTCACCGGCAACAATAAAGTCGATATTCTTATTTTCCTGCATTGTTAATTGTGGTAAAGCAGAAGGATGAGGTCCGCCAAGTATTATTTTAATATCAGGAAATTTATTTTTAATTGCATTAACGTCATCATAAACTGAAAGTATTTCGGGAGTATAAGCTCCAAACCCGATAATCTTTGGTGACAGTTCGGTGATTTTTTGCAGAAGGTCTTTTTGTGTATATTTATGAGCTACCTGGTCAATTATTACAACAGAAATATTATTTTTTATTAAAGCTGCTGCCAAATATCCCAGACTTAATGGCGGAGACACACTGCCATAGTCAACAATCTCCAACCTTGGTCTGATTAACAAAACATCTTTCATCATTTTTATTATTTTTTCTTAACTAAATATACCGTATACAAAACAAACATTTAAAAACTGCTAAAAAGAAAATTCATTTTAAAAGCAAAAATGTAATACCTTTTTCAATTTTGTATCATTTAAAGTCAAAGATAACAATAATACAGAAAGTAGAAAAGTAGAAATAAAAGTTATCCTTTTTCAATTTGCAATTCATTTCTTTTTAATTTTCAATTAAATTTAAACTATCCAGCAAACATTGATAATTATATTTGAATAATAATTTTTTTGTAATATCGTTCGTTTTATTTTTATCCAAACGAACAGGATTCTTTATAAACCTTGCTAATGCTTCAGCAAATAATATATGTTCAGGCGAAGGAACAACATAACCAATATTATTTTCGTTTACAATTTTACCCATATCACCCACATCAGTTACAATTAACGGCAAATTAAATTGCAATGCTTCGCTCAGAA
Organism: Bacteroidales bacterium; assembly: GCA_041671145.1. NCBI lineage: Bacteria > Pseudomonadati > Bacteroidota > Bacteroidia > Bacteroidales > Bacteroidales bacterium. The sequence continues at coordinate 13,780 of JBAZBZ010000002.1, forward strand.
CAATAGGAATACTTTCGGAACGTGATGGGAGCAAAACACAATCTGCGTTCAAAAAAAATTCCGAAAGTTTTCCATTATCAGCAATTCTGCCTTTAAAAAATATTTTATTTTCCAGATTGTTATGCTTAACCATTTCCGAGAGCGATTGCAGTAATTCTCCATCACCCACTATATTGCATATAAAATTCGGATTATGATTTTTATTTAAATATTTAAAAGCATTAATTAATATATCAATACCTTTTACGTGCGATAAACGTCCGACATAAAGAAATGAAGTAGTTTGTTTTTCTTTGTTTTCGGAATGTTCAATGTTTTCAGGTACTTCAATTTCGTGGAATGTTGGCAGAAACAGACAATCTTTTTTTGAAATTTCTTTAATAATCTCACATAATTCATAACCATCAGCAAAAACAGCTTTTGAATTATTAATAATGAATTTTAATATCATTCGGGTAAAAATATTATTTTTATACTTATACACATCGGAGCCAAGTGACCACAATATATATGGTGTTCTCGCAAAAAAAATATTTTTTATAAAAACATAAAATCCCGAAGGAATAATCCAATGACAAATAAAAATATCAATATTTTTTTCTTTTGTTAATTTCCTGCAATATTTAATTCCATTGAACAGCAATGAAAATGTTGAAATAATGTTTTTATATTTTCTTAGTGAAATTTCTGCCAATACATTTTTCTCGGTCATTTTCCACGGAAACCATATTACTTCAACATTGGAAAACAAATTTTCTTTTTCACCCTTTTTATCCTGAGTTAGAATAGTAACCGTGTGTGTGTTTTCAAGCAGAATTTTAATTAAATCCTCAATGTAATGATGATATATCTCTTTGCGGTTAATCGGGAATGAACTGGTTGCAATACAAATGTTCATTAGAAATAAAAAATAGGTATTATTAAATAATTAATCTGAAAGCAAAATATTAAAAATTCGCATAATCATCCATTAATAATTTCGTGAACAGATTTAAAAACCACATCAATTACCTTTGATACATCAGAATCAGAAAGATTCATATGAACAGGCAAGCTTATTTCTCTTGAATATGCTTCGTATGAAACCGGAAAATCATTAATCGAATATCCATTATTTTTAAATACTGTAAGCATTGGTAATGGCTGAAAATGAACATTTACAGAAACACCCTTATTAAAAATGGATTCAATAATACTATCACGCATATTTTCGGTTATATTTAAAATTCTCAATAGATAAAGATGATAAGACGATTCAATAAAATAATTTTTATATATTGGTATCTCAAACCGAGGAAATAAACTCAATGCATCGGAATATTGCTTAAAGATAAATTGTCTTCGTTCAATTATATATTTATATTTTTTTAATTGAACCAGCCCAATTGATGCATGAACATCAGTCATGTTAGCTTTATATCCGTTGAATAAAACATCATATTTCCATCCTGACGTTTTTTTTCTGGATAATGCATCCTTGTTTTGTCCATGAAGTATAAGTATTGTAAAAAAATCACAAATAGCTTTATTATCAAAAGTTTCGGGAAGATTAAAGGTAATGGCACCACCTTCTGATGTTGTTAGATTTTTAACTGCGTGAAATGAAAAAACGGTAACATCTGAAAGTGCACCTGAAATAATTCCCTTATACTTGGCGCCAAAAGAATGTGCAGCATCACTTAATATAAGTATTCTTCCAAGTTGCTTTTGAATTTCGGTACTACCTTTAAATAATATTTTTTTTTGATTTACCACATTATAAATTTCATCATAATCACATGGCAATCCTCCAATATCAACGGGAATAATTACCTTAGTCCTCGATGTAATTGCATCAGCTATTTTTTCTGCATTTATATTAAAATCTTCTTTATTAATATCCACCATCACAGGTTTCGCGCCACAATGAACCACAGCATTAGCAGTTGCACAATATGTATATGCAGGAATAATTACTTCATCTCCTGCGGTAACTCCAAACCATTTTAAAACAAGCTCCAGGCCAATTGTAGCTGAGTTAACACAAACAGTTGATTTGCATCCACAATAATCCGTAATCTCTTTTTCGAATAATTTTGTTTTAGGACCGGTAGTTATCCAGCCGGATTTCAACGTATCCACAACTTCATTGATTATGTCGTCATCGATATAAGGTGGAGAAAAAGGAATCATAATTTATTTTTAAAATCTTTGATTTGATTAACTTATTATTTTTATCTGATACAACGTGGCACAAAAATAATGTTTAATTACCACAAAACAAATTCTCGTATAACATCAAATAATTTCATAAAAAGATTTAAAAATAATTTTTATGTTGTAAAAAAAAAATTAAAGTCCAAATAGTGTCTTTAGGTGAAGTGATAACCGGATAATAAACTTTAGTTTAAATAACCAATTACTTTTCTATTTTAATTGATTTACTAAATAAATCAAGCATTACATCGTCATCAGAAGAATCTGAAACAGCAAAATTATAAAGATAATTTTCTTTCGGGTATTTATTAAGCAAATACTTTTTTTTGTTTTCTCCATCCATAAATATAAATTCATTTGTTTTATTATTCAGTTCACTTGCTAAATATTCCCAATTAAAGTATTTGGCAATATTTACAACATAATCTGATGGAGAATTCGTACATATAACACAAATAGTATTTTCATCTATATTGTTTTTAATAAGTGTAAAAACTTCTTGATTAATTTTTAAAAGTACATTTTCCGTTAGTTTTAAAATTTTTATATTATAATTCTTGTATTTCCTACAACAATAAACCAAATTAACAAAAAAAACACTCTTATTAATTACATTTAATTTTCTTAATAACCCAAAGAATGATAAACATAAAAATATTTTAAAATTACTTTTAAAAAGAAACATTAAATAGTATTCTTTAAAAGAATTTGTTTTCAATAATGTATCGTCTAAATCAATAGCATTAATTTTTTTCATATTTTAAAAATAAACTAACCCATCCTAATGGGTCGTTAAAAAATGAGACATCTGGTTTATTTGAATTGAAGTGGAGTATAAATTTAAAAACAGGAGCCAATTTCAAGTTTATGATATAATGAAAAAAAGAAAAATATATTAAAGGAGAAAAATAAGTACGAATCATTTTTTTGTGAGGTGGCAAATCAATTTTTCCTAATAATGGCTCAAAATAGTTAATGTTATTTACCAAACCTTGATTAATACCACCCCAAATTCTGGGATTTGATTCAATTAAATAAATTTGATTATCGTCACTTAATTTAAATTCAAACATAAAAAAACCAGACCACGATGTGTATTTTAGTAACTTTTCAGAAACTTCTTTTATTTCATCATTATAAAAAGATTCTCTGAATACACTTCCGCCCCCTGTAATGGGATATTCAATTATTCTTTTATGTCCATATCCCATTTGGATATTCCCTTCTTTCGAAAAACCTGAGTACCCAACACCATTTCCTTTAATATATTGTTGAATTACATAGTCATCAGAATTTTCAATTTCACTTAAAACTTTTTCCCTGTGAGCTTCATTAAGTATATATTTTACTCCTTTTGAAGAGCTTAATTTTTTGGGTTTTATTATAAAAGGAATTTTTGCTTCATGTATATTATTAAATTTTTCAGGTTGTTGTATTTGCAATTTTTCTGCTATTAAATATAGTTTTGACTTATCATTTAATAAATCAAAGGACTCGAATGAACCATAAAAATTAAAATATGGTTTGCCATTAAAATTTTTCAGTATAATTTCTAAATTATTGTTATTTGTTGGTAAAAATAAATCAATTTTGTTTTTTTCAATAATTTCAATTATTTCGTCAATATAATTATTTTTATTTATTACATAATGATGGTCAACATATTTCGTATGAAAGAATTTTGATTTTTTTCTATAATCAAAGCTATATATTAATGAATTATAATTTTTTTTAATAAATCTAGCTATAATAATTGATTTACAACTTGTAATATCGCTAATTAAAATTTTCATAGTTCACTAATTAAGAAAAAATATTAAAATAAAATAATTATTTTATTTTTATTTATACAACCGCTCATTATCCTGAATGTCCATCCACATCGCAAACAACAAAAACTGAATACCGGTGATAAATAAAAAAACAAAAGCTAATATTGGAAGATTAGATATGTCATAACCAAATAAAACCGCCTTAAAAATTTTCAACATATATGGTATGCATATTAAAAACAATATTAAGCCAAGATGATATAATATAAATAAAGGATGAAAATCGCGAAAAAGATATTTTATCCACAATCTTTTAAAAAATGATATAAAAAGCAACCATGAAATCCGTGGAATTACTTTAATTAATTTCATTTTTGATTTCTCACCTATGTTGTAAACAGGTTTTATTTCGACTTCCTTTAAAGTACAAAAAGCTATATTTAATTTTACCATGATATCATTAGGCCAGCCATAACTCCTGTATATTTCATTTAAACGAATTGATTCAAGTGCCTTCAATCCCATTGCCGTATAACCGGTTTGAGTGTCGGAAACCCGCCAATAACCCGAAGCAATCTTAGTAAATATGGAAAGAATGGAATTCCCAATATACCTTGACTTAGGCATAATAAGCCATGCACTTCGGTGAATAAGCCGATTCCCTTTAACATAATCAATATTTTCTTCTATAACTGGTTTGCAAATATCAATAAGTTCATTGGGGTCCATTTGTCCATCGCCATCCATAACGGCAGTACAATCAATTCTATTTTCCAGTGCCCATAAATATCCTCTGGCAATAGCTTTTCCATTACCTTGATTTTTTTTATAATTAATAAGAATAATCCTGCTATCTAAATTTTTAAATATCACTTCTGATTCGGGAAATAAATTTTTTGCATCTAAAATCTTTTCCTGCTGTAATATTTCCGCCCTATTATATTTATTTTCTTTTTTTAATTCTCTACTTTTTAATTCACATTCAGGGTTTTCTTTTTTATCAAAATAACTTTTTACAACATCGGCAGTATTATCTTTCGAACAATCATTAACAACAATTATCCTGTCAACAAAATCAGGCATGGTTTCTATCACCATACTTATTTGCTTTTCCTCATTATAGGCGGGAACTATTACTGCTATGGTTTTATTGTTGAGCATTCTTTTTTATTTAAATATATAATGTATAAATTATAGAATAAAAATATTGATAAAAGATAAACAATAAATTCCGTGTAAAAAGTGTACCTGTAATACAAAGCTGCATGCAATGCAAGCACAATTAAATTTAATTCTCTTATAAAGAAAAGAAAAATAATTAAAATATTTAATTCAACATTCTTTTTCTTAATTATTTGTATAATTGAAAAAATAAAACTTGTAATAAATAACAAAATCCAAAACTTCATAGCAAACACCTGCACATATATTCTATGAAACAAGTTCACAGCTCCCAGCCATTTATTCCACCAAAATCCAAAACCCTTTTCGCTTTCAAGATTGTAAGCGCATTTTGTATATCTGAAAAAGAATGGCTCATGTTTTATTAAAAAATTTTCCTTATATTCATTTAAAGTAAATTTATTAAAATCATCAGCACGTTTGTAATCCTCCGGTATTAAATAAAAATACAACCTTGAATATCCTATTGTGTCAGTGCAGTTATTAAAGCCCCATATATAAAAGTATCTTTTAATTGGTTCATAGTAGTAAAATAATCTTTTACCTGAATCAGCATTGTTAAATTTTTTAAATCTGTAAACAATATTGTTTTCTTTTTTATTTAAAGAGCGTGTTTTGTCTTCAGTCGCTTGTTGTTTTATTCCTTCTAATTGAATTGGGTTAAGTTTATAAATAGGATAACCTAACTCTTTATATAAATTAATGCGTACACCCGCTTTTAATGACTTAATCTCATAAGCACTACCGGGTATAAACAAAGTTTTGTAAACAAACAGATTAACAGAAGACCACGTAATACAAAGAATAATAAGGGAAACAAATACACTTTTTGTAATTTTCTTGTACGACTTATCAATAAAATAAAGAATTATAAAAAAGACCGGAATAATAAAAGTATAAATACCTTCAGAACGAGCAAATAAACCGAGAATTATAAATATTGAAATCAATATGCCATTTGTAATTGTTTTTTTTGAAAGAGAAATTACAAGTAAAACTGTTAAAACAAAATAAATAGTTCGGCTTATCGATTCCGTCATCATTTTTGTTTCAAATGTTAAACTATTCGGGTCAGATATTAATATTAAAATTAAAAAGATAAAAAAGAATTTGAATTTATTAAAATGCTTTTCAATTAACCGTATTGATAATAAAGAGACAAAAAGAAATAATAAACTTTGAAGTACCATTACTAAAAATATACTTCTTTTTATGCAAAAAACCAAATAGCAAAAGAAAGAGAATGCACCGGGCAAAACATCAAATCTGGGTAATTGACCATAATAGAGTTGCTTTGCCATAAAAAAGTATGCCGGAAAATCTTCATTTAAATCCGGTAATGGAAACAGCACATAAAATGGAATTCTTGTGAATAGAAATACACAAATAACTAAAAAGTAAGGAAAATATTTAATTGTTTTTTTTCCAATATAATGATTCATTTTTCCTTAATATTTAAAAATTTATAACAAAACTAAACAAAATAACCAATAAAAAAACAGCAACTAAATTTCAATTGTTTGAAAAGTTATCTTATATACTCATGGGCATCTCTAATAAACCCGTATATCAAGGCAAACAAGAAATTCAAACTTGAGTTGACTATTTGTTAATAAGAATTTGAATTTTGAAGTCCGATGAAAAGGGGCTGGTTTTTAAAGATAATCTTATTGGATATCTACAATAGTTCTTGCCCATTTATTATAATTAATCAGCCCTCCGAAAAAAAGAATAAATAAAAAAGCATACGCAATATACACATTATTTCCGATATGAACAGGTGTTCCAAGAATGCACCATCTGAATGCTTCAACAAAAAATGTAAAAGGATTCATAAAATATAGAATCTGCCATTTCGGCGGTATTCTCATTATAAGCTCACTTGATGAATAAATAACAGGTGAAAAATACAAAAGAAAAGAAACCAAATAAGAAACCAAGTTAGATATATCCCTGTATTTTATTGAAGGACCTGCAAACCACAATCCCATGCTCCATCCGCAGAAAATAGTTACTATGATTACTAAGGGCAGAAAAATCATATTAATTGAAATACTTATTTTATAAAACCACAGGAAAAAAAACATTATTACAAAAGACACAAAAAAATCAACTAACCCCGACATGGTACCAGATATAACAGGAATCAACCTTGGAATATACACTTTCGACATGAGTGAAGATTCCTGCTTCAATCCGTTTGCAGACGCATTAACGCTCCGGTTGAAAACCGTCCAGATAAGAAATCCTAAATAAGTAAAAAGAAAATATGGAACATTATCCGAAGAAAGATTTCCTAACTTTTGAAATAAAAAACTGAATATTATTGTGCTAATAATAGGACTAAATATAATCCACAACGGACCAAATGCTGTTTGCTTATATTTTCCTTTCAAATCGCGGACAAATAACATATAAGTCAGATAGCCGTTGTCAAGCAATTCTCTTATATTTATAATTTTAAGAGTTTTGGTTCTTTCAATCACATGATATTCCTGTCCCTTTTCGAGCATAAATAATTTGAATTAAAAAAAAGCAAAGATACAAAAAAACGAAGGATTTAAAATAGTTTGTCCAACTTCGTTAAAACAATTCTGTGCAAAACATTTCAAATTAATGTAGATTCACCGTGTATTGTAAATCTAAAAAAAAATAGCTTACTTTGTACTGCATTAAAAGAAAATTATAAATACCGAAGCGGTAACGATGTATTTGTACAAACTAATATTCTGTCTGTTAAACCAAAAACCAATTATAAATAGATTGTTAGGTAATGTCCTAAATAGAGAAAACCATGAATAGCAGTAGTCGTAATTGGATTAATAGCATTAACTGGCAAATTGACTTTTATAGAAATACTAATCCTAAACCCCGAACTGATCCGGAATTTCCTTGGACATTAGTAGATGATAAAATCAAGCGCGTTCAAATCTTTCGCGATATGACCAAGCAGACTTTACTTATGCTTAGATGTCAGCAGCGTACTCAACCACAAGAATGGCTGAACAGCAATTATGCAGAAAGATTATGGGAATCCAGATCTTTACTTAAAGACGATTTAAGTAAACTTCTTTGTGATGAAACTATTGTCCTCCGCTTAACCGGGCATCAACGATTCTACTTTCCCCGTATTGATTTCAACGATTTTTTTGATATCATAGATGAAAAACCATTTCACAATTCCAACCTCCCTGATGACTACGTTGGCATGGCGTTAAGGATTTTTGAAATACAATTGAAAGAACATCCGAATATAGCACCAATAAAAGTGGTTACATGTAAAGAAAATTTAACTTTGCTCAACAGTTATCGCCAATATTTTGTAAAACGAAATTCCATTGATATATCCCCGACACAAGGAGATGTTGTTCTTGACTGTGGATCCTGTATCGGAGATATATCTTTACTATTCGCCGGACTTGTTGCCATGCATGGCGAAGTTCACATGTTCGACCCAATACCGCTTCACGCACGCTATTGCCAACTTCAATCTTCACTAAATCCATTGCTGGCTCATGTGCTTCACATCAACGAACTATCGGTTAGTAATCGTACGTTTGTTACGAATGGAGACAAGAAAGATTCGGATAAAATTGCTCCTGGCGGTTTAGCCATCAACTCTTTTGCCAGTATAAGCATAGATGACTATGCAAACCGCAATCTTAATCGTGTTGATTTCATTAAAATGGACATTGAGGGGGCTGAAATGGATGCAATTGAAGGAGCAGCTAAAGTCATTAAAGAATTTAAGCCCCGGCTCGCAATCTCTGCTTATCACAAAACCGACGATTTATGGGAAATACCAATCAAGCTTAAATCTCTAAACCCAAGTTACGAATTGTATTTCGGACATCACAGTCCAGTTAGTTGGGAAAGTGTATTCTATGCTGTTAATCATTAACTTTGTTCATTAATCAAACTAAAATCATTAAATTGAAATTAATATGAATGCTATAGAATGTTTTTATCATATACATGTATATAACATACATTATATGCTTAATAGTTTAAAGTATAAATAATAAATTTATTGAAAATTATTAAAATAGCTAAATTAATTATATTTGCAGGATGCCAGTTATTAAAGTAGAAAACATAAGCAAGAAATACAGAATAGGATTAAATAAGCAAAAGTATTCAGCAAAAAGTAATCTCATTCGTACTTTAACATCACCATTCAATTATCTTTTTGATACATTAAGACCGTTAAAAGAAGAAGAAATATTCTGGGCATTGAAAGACATTAGTTTCGATGTACAGCAAGGCGATGTTATAGGTATTATAGGAAAAAACGGAGCAGGCAAAAGCACTTTATTAAAAATACTTTCCAAAATAACGGAACCCACATCGGGAAGAGTATTAACAAGAGGCAGAGTAGGTTCATTGCTCGAAGTTGGTACAGGTTTTCATCCTGAATTAACCGGCAAAGAAAATATTTACCTGAATGGTACAATTCTTGGAATGACAAAAAAAGAAATAACTAAAAAATTTGATGAAATAGTGGATTTTTCGGGAGTAGAAAAATTTCTTAACACTCCCGTAAAACGATATTCAAGCGGAATGTATGTAAGATTGGCATTTGCCGTTGCAGCTCATCTTGAACTGGAGATATTGGTGATAGATGAAGTTCTTTCAGTGGGGGATGCTGAATTTCAAAAAAAATGTTTGGGTAAAATGAGTAATGTTGCAAAGGAAGGAAGGACGGTTTTGTTTGTTAGTCATAATATGACTGCCATACAAAGTTTATGTGAAAAATGCATTTTATTATCTGATGGTACCATTAAAAGTATTGGCGACACGGCTTCTGTAATTAATACTTATTTGTCAAAAGCAATTGAAAATAATCCCGATAACTCATGGAACAATATCAAAGATGCCCCGGGTAATGATTTTATTAGGGTTAGAAAAACAAATGTTTTGAAAAATGATTCAAATGTAAGCAACACATGTATATATGTTTCATCACCTGTTAAAATCGAAATAGAATTCTGGAATTTGCTTGAAAATAAAATAAATATTAGTTTAATGTTATTTTCAGTTAGCGGTGTACTTATTTTTAATGTTGCATCAAAATCCGAAAAATTAGATAAAGGACTATATAAAGCAATTTGCTACATACCCGAGAATTTTTTAAATGATGACAAATATTACATAAGTAATATGTATGTTAAGGATGATTCAACATGTTTGTTTTATCATGAAGAAGCTGCATTTTTCGAAGTACATGATGAATCAAGAAAAGATACCGCTTGGTTTGGAAAGTGGCAAGGTGCTGTCAGACCTACTTTTCTAAAATGGGATTATTTTAAGGTTAACAATTAAAGAATAAAAACATGCAATTCTTAAAAAAAGTAATTCCTGTTTCAATAAAAAACATTTCAAAAAAGAAAATTATTAACTTAGAGAAATTTCCAAAAAATACTCAGCAAAATGATAGTATAAATGCTTATTATTGTCCTGCTTGTGGTAATTCCATAAATATTTTTAATCGTTTTCCACAATGGCATTTAGATGAATTAGATGAAAATAATTTCATTCATTCTATTTATAACTTCGAAACACTTAACTTGAAAAATAGTTCTTGTCCTATATGCAATACAGGTGATAGCACAAGATTATACATGCTTTTTTTAAAATCTTTTTTTAATAAAATTGATACAAGTAAAATACACAAACTTATAGAATTTGCTCCTGTACCTGTTATTGCAAACTATTTGAAAACCCTTAAATTTATTGAATATAGAAGTGCTGATTTAAACGATAAAAATGTTAATGACACTGTTGATTTAACTGATATGAGAATATATGATGATTGTTCTTATAATATATTTATTTGCACTCATGTTTTGGAACACATAGCTGACGATATAAAAGCAATGAAAGAACTTTACAGGATTTTAAAACCAGGCGGATGGGGAATTATAAATGTGCCTATATTGCTAACTTTAACGGAAGATTACGAAAATCACAACATTACATCAGAAAATGAACGGTTGAAACATTTTGGACAGAAAGACCATGTAAGAATATATTCAAAAAATGGATTTGTAAAGAAGCTCAACTTTGCTGGTTTTAAAGTTAAACAATACGGAATGGATTATTTCGGAACAGATGTATTTGAAAAATGCGGAATAAAAAAGGGTTCCATATTATATATTGTCGAAAAATAAATTAAATACTTAGTAAAGTTATGATAAATGTAACCCAACCATACCTGCCTCCATTAGAAGAGTTTCAAGAATATCTCAAAAAAATCTGGGATAGCAAATGGCTTACAAATAACGGAAAGTTTCATGAAGAATTCGAACAAAAATTATCTGAATATCTTGGTGTCAAATATGTTTCATTATTTGCAAACGGAACTCTGGCTTTAATAACAGCATTGAAAGTTTTAAACATAAAAGGAGAAGTAATTACAACACCTTACAGTTTTGTTGCCACAGCTCATTCTCTTTTGTGGAATAACATAAAGCCGGTTTTTGTTGATATTGAAAATGACTATTGCAATATAGATCCGGAAAAAATCGAATCCGCAATTACACCACAAACCACTGCCATACTCCCTGTTCATGTTTATGGCAATTCCTGCCAGACAGAAAAAGTTCAAAAAATTGCAAAAAAAAACAATTTAAAAGTAATTTATGATGCAGCACATTCTTTCGGTGTAAAACAAAACGGGCAAAGTATTTTAAACTTTGGAGATTTATCGATACTTAGTTTTCATGCAACAAAAATTTTTACAACATTTGAAGGTGGAGCAATAGTAAGTCATGATGCAGAAACAAAACAAAAAATAGACCAACTGAAAAATTTCGGCTTTATGGACGAAGTAACTGTTATAGGAACCGGAATTAATGCAAAGATGAGCGAATTTCAATCTGCATTTGGTTTATTGAGTTTGAAATATATTGATAAAGCAATTGAAAAAAGAAAATTAATTTCAGAAACATATCAAAGTGCTCTTGCAAACATAAAAGGAATAAGTTTTTTAAAAAGCATGAAAGATGTGAAGCACAATTACTCTTATTTTCCGATATTTATTAACCAAAGTGAATACGGAATTTCAAGAGATAAAATTTACGAAAAATTAAAACAGAATAATATTTATTGCCGCCGATATTTTTATCCGCTAATCAGTGAATTTCCGGCATATAACGGACTTTCTTCATCTCCCCGTGAAAACCTACCAGTAGCATATAAAAAAGCAGAGCAAGTTTTATGTCTGCCTATTTATCCCGATTTGGAAATAGAGCAAGTACAATATATTTGTAAAATCATCAATAAATTTTCCGAATAAAATTTGCAGTACGGTTTGAATAAAGAAAAAACAACATATAAAATACCCAAATCAGAAAGCGAAACTAATGCATTTTTAAATTATGGATGCCCATCCCCTGTTTTTGAAAACTTCCAACATGGATTTAGAGTTACAGTATTTTCGAGACAAAACAATAACAAAAAAACCGACCTGAAAAATATAGGTGGCAATGTTATTGTATTAAAAAAAATAATCGAATTAATGAGAGCCAATCCTTCAATTTCAATTCCTGACATATCTGCAATTTGTAATAAAGGTGTTACAATCGTGAAGGAATATATAAATAAACTAAAAAGTAAAAATATAATCAGAAGAATTGGTCCAGACAAAGGCGGGCATTGGGAGGTAATAAAATGAAATTAGCTATAATGCAACCATATTTTTTCCCGTATATTGGATATTTCCAGCTAATAAATGCTGTTGATAAATTTGTAATTTACGATGATGTAACTTTTATAAAACAAGGTTGGATTAACCGAAACCGCATATTACTTAACAGCAAAGAACATTTAATTACACTAAATTTAAAAAAAGCCAGTTCATTTAAATTTATTAATGACATCGAAATTCATGATAATAGAAATAAGATATTAAAAACAATTGAAATGGCATATAAAAAAGCTCCATTTTATAATAATACATTTTCGTTAATCGAAGAAATTATTTTTTTTAATGAAAAAAATTTATCTTATTTTCTTAAAAACAGCATTAATAAATTAGCTGCTTTTCTTAATATTAAAACTGAATTTATTTTATCGTCAACTTTAATAAAAAACAACGATATAAAAGGACAGAACAAAGTAATTGATATATGCAAAAAAATGAATACTTCCACTTATATAAATTCTATTGGAGGACAAGAACTATACTCTAAAGAGATTTTTTTAAAAAATAACATATACTTGAAATTCATAAAATCAAAACCAATAATTTACAACCAATTTAAAAATGAATTTGTATCTTGTCTTTCAATTATAGATATATTGATGTTTAATTCAAAAGAAGAAATTGCAGGAATGCTTAACCAATATGAATTAATATGAACTCTACGGGAGGATATTTCGAATTAGAACTTCGTAAGGGTAAAGAATTTCACCCTTATGCTATTGCTTTAAATACCGGAAGAAACGCCTTGGAATTAATTTTAAAATTAAAAAAATACAAAAAAGTTCATGTCCCGTATTACACTTGTGATGTTATTCTTGAACCATTAAAAAAAACCAAAACTCTTTATGAATTTTATTCAGTTGATAAAAATTTTGAACCTATATTTGATTATTCAATTTTAAAACGTGAAGATGGTTTTTTATACATTAATTATTTCGGGTTAAAAGATATTTTTATTTGTGAAATTGCAAAAAAATGCAATAATTTGATTATTGATAATTCACAAGCATTTTTTTCCGAACCAACAGCTAATATCCCGACATTTTATTCATGTCGTAAATTTTTTGGTGTTCCGGACGGTGCTTACTTATATATTGATGGTGCTGATGATATCGCTTTCCCAATAGACCATTCTGAAAGCAGATTTACTCATTTAATAAAAAGAATAGATTATGGTGCTGAAACCGGATTTAATGATTTTAAAAATAATGAAAATAATATGATTGGACAGCCCATAAAAAAAATGTCTAAATTAACCCAAGCTTTGCTTTGTAATATTGATTATAAATCCGTATCTAAAAAACGAAGAGAAAATTTTTTGTTTTTACACAAACAATTATCAAATTATAACGAAATTGAAATTGATTTTTGCAAAGAACTTGTTCCGATGGTTTATCCATTTTTGTCTAATCAATCTGACTTAAAACAAAACCTTCTCAAACATAAAATTTTTATTGCAACATATTGGCAAAATGTGTCGGAATGGACTAATAAAGATAGTTTGGAGTATAAATATGCACAACAAATTATTCATTTACCCATTGACCAAAGATATAATTTTGAAAATTTAAAAGAAATAATCAACCTGATTTTAAAATGAAAGTTACAATCAGACCACTCGAAGAAAGCGATGCTTTATTATCTTATAAATGGAGAAATGATGAAGATATTTGGAAATACACTGGAAATAAGCCTGACAAAAAAATAACATTAAAAATCGAAAAAGAATGGATTAAGAAAGTTATTGTTAAACACAATGAAAAAAGATTTGCAATCTGTGTTGGAAACGAAATGGAATATGTAGGAAATGTTCAGCTAACAGATATAACAAAAGATAATGCACAATTCCATATATTCATAGGTAAAAAAAAATATCACGGATTAGGAATTGGAACGCAGGCAACAAAACTGATTATTGATTATGGATTTAAAAAAATAAAAATAAAAACAATATACCTGACAGTAAATCCCGAAAATATTGCCGCTGTTAGGTCATACGAAAAATGCGGTTTTAAAATAATATCAAAATCTGATAATGAATTAAAAATGGAAATAAAAAATTATGACTGAATGCTTAAATCGTATGGTTTCAGTTTTCATGATTACTTATAACCATGAAAAATATATTGCAAAAGCATTAGAAAGCATTTTGATGCAAAAAGTCGAATTTGATTTTGAAGTTGTTATAGGTGAAGATTGCTCAACAGACAATACCCGCAATATTATTTTAAAATATGCAGACAAGTATCCGGATAAGTTTAAATTACTGCTTCATGAGAGAAATATTGGACCAATGGCTAACCATATCGCAGTGCTAAATGCATGCACCGGCAAATATATTGCAATGCTTGAAGGCGATGATTACTGGATAAGCCCTCTCAAATTAAAGACACAAGTTGATTTTTTAGAAGCTAATCCTGAATACTCAATATGTTCTCACAATGCTATTGTTGAGTATGAAGAAACAGGCGAAAAAATCGAATGGCTTGGCAGAGAACAAAAGGAAACTATAACACTTGATGATTTATTAGCTTTTGGAAGTGGAGGCGCAACATGCTCTTTAATTTTCAGAAATAAAATATTTAGAAACTCACTTGATTTATTTTATACTTTGCCCAGCCTTGACTGGATATCACAAATATTATGCGCCAGCAAAGGAAAAATGAAATATTTTAAAGAACCTATGGGGGTTTACAGAAGAACAATCAGTGGAAATTCAACCGATGCCGGAATAAAAGAAGCAAAAAAGCAGAATAAAGAATGGCTCGGTATTCCGTATAAAAATACACTGAAAATAATTGATGCAATAGATAAATATTTTGATTATAAAAAAAAGATGCTTTTGAATAATCAAAGAATTTATTGTTACTATGTTTTGGCAAAAACTTTTGACGAGCACAACAAATCAATAAAAGCAATTTTATTTTCATTAAAAACATTAAAATATTACTTTGGTAATTATCCATTTCTCACAAAAGAAATAAAAAAAGACACAAAGAAAACACTATGTAAAAACAGTATTATAAAAATCAAACAAATTATTATTACTTTTATAAATAAATGCAGAATATGATTAGCATATTAACAGAAACAAAAAAATGACAAACAAAATATTATCACATAATGAGATTTCTGAAAACCCTCCGGTATTAATTGATATCGGAGCTTCGGCTCATTTACCCGAAGATTGGAGGGTAATAGCTCCATATTCAATCTGTATTGCTTTTGATGCCGATAACAGAGATATTGACTATATTGTTAACGAAGAAAAAAAATACAAAAAACTTTATACATTTAACTCAATTGTTGTTGATAGCAATGAAGAATTAACTGATTTCTTTTTAACAAAATCACCATATTGTTCAAGTACTTTAAAACCATTAAACAAGCAATTGGAAGAATGGAGTTTCTACAAGTTTTTTGAAATTGAAAAAAGCGTAAAAATTAAATCTACTAATCTGCAAACTGTTTTAAACAAATTAAATGTTAAACAAATTGATTGGTTTAAAACAGATTCCCAAGGCACCGATTTAATGATTTTTAAAAGCTTGGGACAAGATATTTATTCTAACATACTTGTTGCAGATTTCGAACCGGGCATTATTGATGCTTACCAAAATGAAGATAAATTATATCATTTATTGGAATTCATGGATAAATCTAATTTTTGGATTTCTGATATAAATATAGGTGGAAATCAAAAAATAAATAAAACAATAAAAGAATTATTTTTTAATGATATGAATGAATTCCAACTTCAGTCAATATTAAAATACTCACCTACTTGTGCGGAAATAACATATATAAATAATTTCAAAAAAAACAATTTAACAAAAAGAGATTTTTTGCTTGGAATAGTTTTTTCAATTATTAAAAATCAATTACCGTTTGCATTAGAATTAGCATATTTGGGAAAGCAAAGATTTAATGAATCTTTCTTTGATGAAATTAAAGATTATTTATTACAATTAATTAAAAATAAATTATGTACTTTAAATAATTCTTCACAAAAATCATCAATAAATAATAAAAAAGATTTTATTAAGGATTTTATTCCGCCAATTTTATTGAAATTTTATAGAAAAACATTGTAAAAGGTCACATAGTAGCAGATAAAAAAACATATTTTTAATTTATGGAAAATAACGTCAGTTTTATTGTTCCCGCATATAATTGTTCACAAACAATTGCTGAAGCAATAGAATCTATTTATAAAGGAAACATAATTTCCGGTGATGAGATAATAATTATTGACGATGCTTCAACAGATAATACTAAAGAAATAATTTTAGATTTACAAAATAAACATAAAGAAATAAAACTCTTAAAACATAATTATAATAAGGGTACTGCGGCTGCCGGAAGAAATACCGGAATTGATAATTCAATAAATAATTTAATTTTTTGTTTAGATTCAGATAATGTTTTAGCTCCCGATAGTATTCCGAAACTTAAAGATTTTTTATTGTCAAGCAAAATAGATGCTGCCGCATTTGGCGAAATCCATTACTTTATAAACAATATAGAAAACGTAACTAACAAATGGATTTTAAACGAAGAAATAACTTTCATTGACACTATTAATGAAGGAGAAAAAGCTCCTTGCTCAAGCGGAAATTATATGTTTACAAAAGAAAGCTGGATAAAAGCAGGAAAATATTTCGAACCAACTTTGATTAATCAAACCATTGATTCGTGGGCTTTTGGTTTAAGACAACTTGCTACAGGAAGCAAAATGCTGACTTTAAAAAACTCATTTTATTTGCACAGACATGGTTACAATTCTCATTTTGTGTTAAACTACGACAAAGGAAATTTATCTTTAGCATTTACTTCTGTTTTAATACCTTTTTTACATTTAATTGATGATAGGGATGTAAATTATATTTTCAGCAAAAAACATCGTTATAATTGGTTTAAAAATATTAAAAACAGACCTATTAAATTAAAAACCTCAAATGATTTTTTTTTAAAAAAGATTATAAAAAAAATATTGAAGCATATAAAACACAAGATAGCATAAGAATAATATTAAAATGTAAATAAAATAATAATGAAATATTTTTTTAATAAATTATTTACTAAAAACAAAAAAAGTAATTATAACGCAAATTTAATTAATGTTCAAAACAGAGAAGCATGGCTTGAAAAAACATTAAAAGAAATTCCTCATGGAGAAAAAATATTAGATGCCGGTGCCGGAGAACTGCAATATAAAAAATTTTGTTCCCATCTAAACTATGTTTCGCAAGATTTCGGGCAATATAAAGGTACGGGCAATAATTGCGGCTTGCAAACACAAACATGGAATAATGATAAAATCGATATAATATCCGATATCACAAATATTCCTGTTGCTGACAATTCATTTGATGCTATTTTGTGTATTGAAGTTTTAGAACATGTTCCCGCTCCCATTTCAGCTATTAAAGAATTCTCAAGAATATTGAAAAAAAATGGAAAACTAATTATAACCGCACCATTTGCAAGTTTAACACACTTCGCTCCTTATCACTATTATTCGGGATTTAATAAATATTTTTTCGAAAAATATTTACAGGAAAATTCACTATCAATAATTGAAATTTTACCAAATGGAAACTATTTCGATTTTTTGAATCAGGAATTATCATTAAGAATACCAAATAAATATTCTGAACTCAAACTATCAAAGAAAGAAAAAAATTCATTAAAAACAGTTATGAACCTTTTATATAAGTTAAGCATGACAGACAAAGGTTCTTCTGATTTATTATGTTTTGGTTTTAATATTAAAGCCGTAAAAATATGATTGTTGTTAAATTAATAGGTGGTCTCGGAAATCAATTGTTTCAATACGCTTTGGGCAGACATTTGGCAATTAAAAATAACACTTTGCTAAAACTTGATTTGAGTTTTCTCAGAGCCAGACCGGAAAACGCAGATTATATTTTTAGGGATTATGAATTAAATGTTTTCAAAATAAACGAAAATTTCGCAACAGATAAAGAAATTGCAAAATATCATACTATGTCAAAAGCCACAAAGGGCTTAAATAAGATTATTCAAAAAATAATGCAATATAAAATCGTGAATGAAAAAGAACCTTTTGTATATGATGAAGAAATTTTAAATTCTCCAAAAAAATCACTTTTATGCGGTTTTTGGCAAAATGAAAAATATTTTTCGGAAATTGAAAATATTATCAGAAAAGAATTTGCTTTCAAACAAAATCCCGATTCAATAAATTTAAAATCTATTGAAAAAATAAAATCCACAGAATCTATAAGTATTCACATCAGAAGATACAATCCTGCTTCAGATATATATCATGGACTATGCGATATGGAATATTATGAAAAAGCAATAAAGGTTATATCTCAAAAATCATCCAATCCATACTTTTACATATTTTCAGACGACATTAGCTGGTGCAAGAAAAATTTCAAATCAGAAAATCATACATTTGATTTTATTGAACATAATGCAGATAGAAGTTACGAAGACCTGAGATTAATGCTCAATTGCAAGCATCATATTATTGCAAACAGCACATTCAGTTGGTGGGGAGCATGGTTATGTGCAAATAAAGATAAAATAATTATTGCTCCTCAAAAATGGTTAAATACCGATAAATATCAAACAAAAGAATTATTTTTACAAAACTGGATAAAACTATAAAACCATGGAACAAAAATTTTTAGATATTCTATGTTGCCCTATCACCAAACAATCACTATACCTTGAAACAACTAAATTATTTGATAATGGCACAGTAGAGGAAGGATTTTTAACAACAAAAAATAAAGAATATAAATACCCTATTTTAAAAGGTATTCCAAGATTTGTATCAAAAGAAAATTATGCAAAAAGTTTCGGATTTGAATGGAAAAAATGGGCTTTAGTTCAATACGAATCAGAGAATATTGGAAAACCAATGGAAAATTGGACAACAAAAATGTTCGAGAAAATAACAAGCTTGCCAGATGAATATTTTAAAAATAAATTAATAATTGATTTCGGATGCGGCGGCGGAAGATTTATAGATGTAGTTAGAAAAAAAGGAGGAACTGTTGTTGGAATAGATATGAGCTTGGCAGTTGAGCCGGCGAAAGAATATTTTATAAATGACAAAAATGTTTTAATAATACAAGGCGATATTTTGAATCCGCCATTTAAAGAGAATGCATTTGATATGGGGTACGCTATAGGAGTATTGCATCATACACCTAATCCATTTTCTGCATTTAAAGAACTACATAAAACATTAAAAAAAGGAGCATATTTGGCATGTTGTGTGTATACAAAAAAAGGATATTACGACTTTAAATCAGTCCGAAGATTCAGAAAACTTATTCAAATCACCAGATTTTTATTCGGTTACAATCTGGCAATATTATACGCTAAGTTTTCCGCAACATTTCTTTTCAAGTATTTCCCTTACTTTTCAAAAGTACCAAAATATGGAGGAGACAAAATAAAATATTATTTAGAACAGAACTGGTTTCCTGTACTGTATCTGCCTGATAAGAGATGGAGGATTTTGGATGTATTCGATTCCATAACTCCTAAATATGCATCAGCTCATACCGAAGAGGAAGTATTTTCGTGGTACACTAATACTAACTGTTCCGACATTAAAAATACTGATTTTTTTAAATCATCTTTTTCGGGTATCAAATAAAATGTTTATATGTGCGGAATAGCAGGTATAGTTGTAAATAATTCAAAGGAGTATACTGAGCATTTGAAGAAAATGCTCAGCATAATTAATCATCGTGGTCCTGATAACGAAGGTTTTTTGCACTTTGATAATTGTTTACTGGGGCACACGCGCCTGAGCATAATCGACCTTTTCACCGGCAATCAACCAATGCTGAACAATAATAAAAATACCGGTATAACTTTCAACGGTGAAATATATGGTTTCGATGAAATAAAAAAAAAAATTAAAGATTATAATTTTAAAACAAAATCCGATACCGAAGTAATTCTTGCATTGCATGAAAAATACGGAACAAAAATGCTTCAATATCTTCCCGGTGCTTTCTCTTTTGCTATTTGGGACAATAACGAAAAACAATTATTTTGTGCAAGAGACAGATTCGGCGAAAAACCTTTCTATTACGCTTTAGGAAAAAATAACGAACTGATTTTTGCATCAGAAATCAAATCAATACTATCGACAAATCTTGTATCTCCGGAATTAGATATTGACTCTCTTGTTCATTATTTAAAACATTTATATGTTCACCCTCAAAAAACTATTTATAAAAATATTCATACCATACCCCCGGCTCATTGTTTAATATATAAAGAAGGAAATTTAATCATTGAAAAATATTGGCATTTACCCCAAACAAATGAAAAAATAAAATTCAATGATGCAGTTTCACAATTCACTGAATTATTTGACAAAGCCGTAAATAAATGCATGGTTGCTGACGTCCCTGTTGGAATATTCTTAAGCGGCGGTGTTGATTCATCAAGCATTGTAGCTTCAGCAAGTCAATTCAGCAACAATGTTCATACTTTCTCATGCGGATTCGGTGAAGCTATTAATGAATTGCCTTTTGCAAAAGAAATTGCGAAAAAATACAAAACAAATCATGTTGAATTGCAGGTTAAAGAAAGTAATATAGCCGAACTAATATTGGAAATGCAGAATATTTATGACGAGCCATTTGCCGATTCTTCAAATATTCCAACCTACCTGATTTCAAAAGAAGCTAAAAAATATGTTAAAGTTATCTTGGGAGGTGACGGTGGCGACGAACTTTTAGCCGGTTACTCTTTTTGGTATAGAAGAATTTTTAAATTGGAAAGAGCATTGAATAGAAAAATCAGTTACTTTGAATTCATGCATTTAATTGATAAATTTAATTATAAGTTTAAATTAAATCTCCCTTTATCCAATTATTACGAGCAACTTAAATTAAAGAAGGATTTCAAAACAATTCAGGATTTATATAATATTACAAATTTATATTTTTATGACTCGGAAATTTCAAGTATTCTTAAAAATAATAATTCTAAAACTGAAGCAAAAAAAGTTGACTCTTTGAATGATGTCTTGTTTGAAGATATTCAGAATTATTTACCGGGAGATATTTTAACTAAAACAGACAGAGCTTCTTTATCAAATAGTTTGGAATTGCGAACACCTTTCTTAGAAATTAATTTTGCTGAATTTTGCATATCTTTACCTTTAAGTTTTAAAATGAATACCGAAAAAGACAAATTGATAATGCGTAAGGCATTTGCTGATAGATTAACTCCATCAATTTTAAACAGAAGAAAACAAGGTTTCGGTGCTCCGGTAGAAATATGGTTAAAAAACAAAGATGTTGTTCAATTAAAAGAAAAATTTCTGAAAAATCAAAATTCTAAAATATATTCTATTTTTGATTATAAAAATACAATGACTTGTTATAGCGAAGATAATTACAAAACATGGATATTACTGATTTTATCTATTTGGTTTGAAAAGCAAAATTTTTCCACAACAAATGACTGAAAATATTCCTGATATTACCGTTTTAATGCCTGTTTATAATTGCGAGAAATATATTAAAGAGTCCGTTGAAAGCATTCTAAACCAAACATTCGTTAATTTTGAATTTTTAATAATAAATGATGCTTCAACTGACAATACAAGAAACATTATTTCATCATACAATGACAAAAGAATTATTTTAATTGACAATAATGAAAATATAGGATTGTCAAAATCATTAAACAAAGGGATTGAAATAGCGAAAGGAAAATATATTGCCAGAATGGATGCAGATGATATTTCATTGCCCACAAGATTAGAAAAGCAATTTTATTTTTTAAATAATAATATTGAATATTGTCTTGTTGCTGCCAAAATAATTGGAATCAATGAAAAAAGTAAAGAAACAAGCATGTGGGATAATGATAATAACAATATTACATATCGTGATATTTATTATTTTTTGCCTAAAGCCAACTGTATAGCACATCCAACAGTTCTAATCAGAAAAGAGATATTGATTGAATACAAATATTCGGAAAAACCATATTTTTCGCAAGATTGGGATTTGTGGTTAAGATTAATATCCGATAAAAAGAAAATAGCAAAGCTCGATGAAGTTTTGCTCAAATACAGAGTTCACAATTCTTCTGTTTCTAATTTTAGTGAAAATAAAAACAAAGGAAAAAAAAGCATAATTTTGAGGTATAATTTTTTGAAGAATCAATTCTATAAATTAAAAATAAACACTATATTTTTAAAGGTTTCTTTCTTTTTATTAATTGAAATAAAAATATTTTACCTGAATAAAATTAAAAGTATTTTTAAACATGCATACAATTATTTTTATTCAATAATTGAGTATAAAATAATAAAAAAAATATATTATTAAAATGCCAAGTAATTTATTTAATAGAAAGAAAAAAACAAAAGTAGGAATACTATATCTATGTACAGGAAAATATGATTTATTTTTTAAAAAGTTCTATTATACCTGTGAAAAATATTTTTTAAGAAACTGCGAAAAACATTATTTCATCTTTACCGATTCCAAATTACATTTCCCCGGAAACAAAAGGATTCACAAGATTTTTCAGGAGCATCTTGGTTGGCCGAACATGGCATTAAAAAGATATCATATATTTATTAATTGTTTAAATTTATTTGAAGAATTTGATTACCTCTTTTTTTGTAATGCAAATTTAGTTTTCATTAATTATATTGATGAAGAAATTCTGCCGAAAAAAGAAGGTCTGCTTGCTGTTAAGCATCCACATTCATATGGTACAGAAAGAAAAGATTTTCTTTATGAAAAAAATCCCTTATCTACTGCTTATATTAATGATAATGAAGGCGAATATTATTTCATGTCAGGATTTATTGGAGGAAAAACAGAAAATTTTATTGAATTAATTAAAACCATAAAACAAAATACAGATAAGGATTTAGAAAAAAATATTATTGCAGCATGGCACGATGAGTCACATTGGAATAGATATTTAATAGGTAAGAATGCTAAAATTCTTGATTATTTTTATTGTGCGGCAGAGGGTATGACAACACGTAACTTCACGAAAATAATAATTATCGACAAACGTAACTATGGTGGACATAAATATTTGAGACAATAGCAAAACCACCAAATTAAATGGAAAATCTATTATTTCAATACACAGAAGAAAAATCATTGACAATATTGGGCAACAAAGAATTAAAATTTCACCTTCCTACATTTAATAAAGGTAATTCATCTGAAAGTTATGAAAATTAATTATCGAAATATTTTCAGATATTCTGATTACAGATGGCTACTTGCTATCGGAATACTTGCTTATTTTGCGGTTGTAATTTATAATATTATTGCATGGAACGATTATGCCAGAACATGGGAAGGATGGTTAAATATAAGTCCAGAGAGACCTGGCTTTGCCGATTTCAGGAGTATTGCAAAAGCATGTGAGATTTTTCGTAACAGGCATTATTCAATTTTTACTGATTTTAATAGTATGTCATTAGGTTTTGGATACCCTAAAATTTGGTTTCTACTATCTTATTTAGGAATTAAGGAATCTCATACAAATATTATAAGTATTATTTTTATTACTTTGTTTTTTATTGCAATTTTTAAAATAATAGAAAAAATAGGATTTGTGGAATCCTTATTTTACTTTATTACTATTACTTCTTTTCCTTTCATATTAGCAATCGAAAGGGCTAATGCTGATTTGATTATTTTTTTATTGTTATTCTTATCTTTTTTATTTTTCAAAAAAAATAAAATATTCTTGTCTGTCTTTAATATTATATTATCTGTTTTTCTCAAATATTATACAATTTTCACATTAGTAGTTTTCGCTGACAAAAAAAAATCTTTTGTTAAAATATTAATGATTTCATTTTTAGCATTTGGCATTTATTCATATTTATTTTTTAGTGATATTTCCTTTATGTTAAATATGAAAAACAAATACTACAATTCAATATGGCATTCATACGGAATGTTTATTTATGTTGATTATATAAAACTGTTCATTTCAAATTCATTGGCAATTCACAACAAAGCTGAATATTTATATTTATTAAAATATTTTCATGGCATTTCATTATTTGTAGTTATTTTAATTTTTCTGAGCGTTTTTTATTTTTCTATAAAGAATAAAAACTCATCAGCTTTTAAAAGCCCTTATATTAATGAATTCAGAATAGGAACTTCTGTTTATATCGGTAGTTTTTTTCTTGGATATAATTTTGATTACAGATTAATTTTTCTGATATTTACATTGCCACAGATATTTTATTGGATAAAACACGAAAAAAAATTAAAATTTATATGTTTAATTATTTTAACATCAATTTTAGTTAGTTTTAATTATTACTACTTTGCTGTAGATTATTTTTTATTATTTAAATGGAATAGAATATTTTCATTTAATGTCTTATTGTTTACTTTGCGAGAGTTGTCTTTATGGGTAATGTTTTCACTATATTTATATATAATTGTTATTACCATGCCTGAAAACATCAAAGAAAAAATAATATTATTTAATAAATGATAATAGTTAAACTTCAAGGCGGAATAGGCAATCAAATGTTCCAATATGCGATAGGAAAACATATTGCAATATTGAACAATATGGAATTAAAGCTTGATATTTCTTCATTTGAAAAAGATTCTCTAAACAGAAAATACGAACTGCATAATTTTAATATTTCAGAAAGTATTGCTTCAGAAAAGGAAATTAAAAAAATTATTAATAAAAGGTTTTTTGCTTTTTCACAAAACAACACTATAATAAAGCAACGATTTTTTGAATACGATGCTGAAGTATTGAAAAAATACAATAACAACATTTACCTTGACGGTTTTTGGCAAAGCGAAAAATATTTCTTTCAAATTAAAAATATCATACAAAAAGAATTTACATTAAAATACGCAAATGACTTCAACAAAAATTTCGAACATATTTTAAATAAAACCGAAACCCTCAATTCTGTTGCAGTTCACGTTCGCCGCGGCGACTATGTGAATTCAAAATTCGGACAAAATAATTACCGAAACATTCACTCTGAAGGATATTATAAAAAAGCATTTGAAATAATTTCAAAAAAAACATCCGCTCCCGTTTATTTTATGTTTTCAGATGATATCGAATGGTGCAAGAATGAATTTAAAAAAATAAAAGATTTAATTTTTATCGAATCCCATAAACCTCATGAAGACCTTATATTAATGAGCTTATGCAAACATCAGATAACAGCAAACAGTTCGTTCAGCTGGTGGGCGGCATGGCTGAATAATAATCCTTATAAAACTATTATAGCTACTGATAAATGGTTTTATAATAACTGGAATACAATTAATTTAATATCCGAAAATTGGACAAAAATTTAAATATCATTTTATAGCTTCTACAACAATACTTTCATAATTATTCATTTCTATTGAAGTATCAAGATGATGAGTTTCTATGCCATTTAAATTATCGTCTTCGCTGGAACCAATTTTACATTGTTTAATTTTCCTAAAACCGCATTTATTTATTACGTATTTCAAAGTTTTTAAATCATAAATAAATTTATGACCCCAGCTATAAAAAAAATTATTAATAGTAAAAACATCAAAAAGTTCACTCTGTTTAGGAAAATCATTAGATTTCAACCACATTTCATAAGTATTTTCTAAATATTTTTTTTGAATTTCAGTAATATTATTGTTATTGTGAAGAATTGTTAATGCTTCAAGATTAGGGGTAACAATTCTTATTTTACCTCCATGTTTTAGAATCCTGAAACATTCATTTAAATGAAATACAGCTTGTTCAAACGTAATATGTTCAATAAAATGTTCAGAGAAAATATAGTCGAACTTATTATTTTCAATCGGGAATGATTTGGTAGCATCAAGATAAATTGTTTTCCCAGAATCACAAATACAGGTATTCAGCCATCCATCAATAAAATGGGATTTTCCTCCAGTACCTATTTGAAGCTTCGGAATCTTGTTGTTTTTGATAAATTCATTAATTTTATTTTTTGCATTTTTAAGCTTTTTATTAAATTTATATTTCTCATAATATTTTGTTGGAACATTCCATAAAATAACATCAAAAAATAAAAATATTTTTTTTATAATTTTCATAAAATCAAGATGTTTTATCAATTAATTTCAATATTTCATTATCAATATTTGTTTCAAATTTTCTTGCGAAAAGTTTTTTTGAATTCATTAATTCCTCAAAATCATTTATTGTAAATGTTTTTGGATGTGAACTATTTTCATTAAAAACAATATATCTTAAATTGTCATTTACAATTTCACTTTTATATCTCGAATTCATGAGGCAGGTTGCTGCAAACATTTCATCAGAAAGCAACGTACGTTTATAAAATCTTATAAGAAATTTATTTTTTTTATAAAATTCCAGAATATATTCAGCACAATCTTTTGTTACGCTCCACCATTGACTGCCACCATAAGGTTCAATGCCTTCAGGAAAATTACGATGCTTTGGAAAAATAGCACTTAAAATAAAATTCATCAAATCTGTTTTTAATGTCTTTTCTCCGATTTTTTTTGGGATCTCGAAAATAAAAATTTTCAGATTCACAAAAAAATTGTGTGGCATATAATGATTATCGGGAATATAAAAATATTTGCCGAAAATTTTCATTCGTCGCTTTTCAATTCTTCTTACACCAAACTCTTTCCATATTTGCTCTTCGGCATATTCGCCATTTTCAGCAGGTAACATTTTCCAGTATTTCAAAAACTGTTTTCCATAGTTATCCTTAAAATATTTCTTAATGTTTTCATTTGATTTCAAAGGATAATCCTGAGCACTTATAACATTAAAATAATCATAATTTATATTTTTTTCATTTAATAGCACTATGGAATGAAATACCGCTTTAACAATTCCTACCTCGCCCCAAGCCCCATTTCCCCTTTTACAGAAAAATACATTTTTGTGATTGCAATATTTATTTTTTATTTCTCTAAATATTTTATTGGAAGATTTTTTACAAAAGTGTATCACAAAAATCGTATCATCCGAAGAAAGACGTGAGAGCAAACGAAATAATTGTTCGGGTTCTTTATGTGCTAATATTAAATAAACAAGTTTCATCTGAAATTATTTCTATAATGCAATATTAGAAAAAAAATATTTGTTATGTATTGTTAATTTCAATTCTATCTCGTTGCTCTATGTTTGTAGTTCAAAGCCATGATTGTTAAAATTACTATTAACAACTCATGATTATAAATGCAAATTTAAAACAATTAAACTAATAAAATATTTAATGATATTTAATAATATTTAATATTTTTACAAGAATTATGATTAACGAAGGAATATCAGTTGCAGTTTGTTGTTACAACAGCGAAAAGCGTTTACCTCATACTTTGAAACATTTATTCAATCAAAAGGTTGATTTAAATTTCAAATGGGAAATTATTATTATAAACAATAATTCTTCTGACAATACGAAAGAAGCGGCTTTAAAGTCATATAAAGATTCCGGCGGTAATATTCCCTTTTCAGTTGTTTATGAATTTAGACAGGGACTAATTTTTGCGAGAGAAAAAGCATTTGAAGCTGCAAAATATAATTTTGTTTGCTTTGTTGATGATGACAATTATCTTGACGAAAATTATATTAAAACTGCGTTCGATATCATGAGCAAAAACAGCGAAATTGCTGTTTTGGGTGGGTATAGTGAACCAATTGCCGAAATTGATTTTCCCGAATGGTTCAGCAAATTCAAGAACGCTTATGCTATAGGAAAACAAAATACATTTTCAGGCGATATAACAAAAATAAAAGGATATGTTTACGGTGCCGGCTTCATTGTAAATAAAAAATGCTGGAACTATATAAAAGCAAAAGGATTCAGATGCTTTACAACTGGCAGAAAAGGAAAAAGTTTTTCTTCAGGTGAAGATGTTGAAATTTGTATTGCAATGCAAATTGCAGGATATAAAATATGGTATGATGAAAACCTTAAATTAAAACATTTTACTCCGAATGAAAGATTAACCGCAACATATTTAAAAAAATTTTATAAAGGAAATGGAAAAACATACCCTCTCTTAAATATTTACAAATATTATCTCTATTATGACACTCATCCCTCGGAATATCTGAAGCTACCTTTATGGTTTGACAGGTTTTTATTTATGCTAAAAGATTTTCAGAAATACTTTAATTTCTTTTTATTTAAAAACAAGTTAAGTATCGAACATTTTGAGGCAGTAGAATATTTCGAAGAATTAAAATCGCTTTTAAAAATAAATTTCAGATTAAAAAAGCATTATTCTGAAATTCTTGAATTAAAAAGAAATTTACAAAGGAAATGAAAAAAGTTCTGGTAATATCACCGGTTCACACACATCCCATTAATGGTGGAAGCAGCTTTGGAGTTAATAATGTTTGCAATAACTTGAAGAGTATCGGCATGGATGTTCATTTTTTATATATCGCAAATAGTCCGGGTTTTGATACAAAACAACTGTACATTGATGAAATGGGAAAAATATTTAGGGAGAGGTTTTTTACTTTCGAATCTAAAAATAAATTTCCTTTTGCACCAATTGCTCCAAAAAATATTTTTCAAAAAATAAAACAGAAATTCTTATTCGAAATCAAGTCAAATAAATTTTATACAAATAAAATTGATGATTTTTTTGATGACGGGATTAATGAGTTTCTGCAAGATTTGCAATCAAAAGAAAATTTCAAAGCAGTTATTGTTAATTATGTTTTTTATTCAAAGGCATTAACAATATTTGGCAAAAATGTATTAAAAATATTGGAAACGCATGATTTGTTTGCAAACAGACATTTAATATTTCACAAAAAAAGATTACCTAATACGTGGTTTTCATTTTCACCAAATGCAGAAATAAAAGGATTAAAACGTGCTGATGTTATAATTGCCGTTCAAAAAAGCGAAAAGGTTTATTTTTCGGAAAAATTAAAAAATAAAAAAGTTATATCAGTAGGAAGAATACTTGATATTTCCGAATTCAAACCAAAAGAAAAAACAACAAATAAATTACTTTATATTGCTTCCGGAAATAATACAAATCTTGCTTCTTATAATTATTTCCTCGAAAATATTTTCCCTATAATCATTAAAAAAAATCCTGAAGTTGAACTTTTAGTTGCAGGTAGTATTTGCAATTTAATTGATGACAACAAAAATATTAGAAAGCTCGGAAATATTGATAAGCTAAATGATATTTATGATAGCTGTGATGTTGTTGTTAATCCTGTGATTTTAGGAACAGGTTTAAAAATCAAAACAGTTGAAGCACTGTTTCATAATAAACCTTTAGTAACAACATCAATAGGTGCAGAAGGACTGGAAGAAGGAATTAATACTGCCTTTTTTGTTGAAGACAAACCCGAAAAATTTGCTGATAGAGTTGTTGAATTGCTCGAAAACATTGAATCATACAACAAAACCTCAAAAAATGCTTTTGAATTTATAAAAAAATATAAAGATGATAATCTTAATGAATTGAAAAATATTTTCTGATTATTTTTCCCACGTAATAAATTTTGTTCTGTTAATTTTTCTGAAGAATATTTTATGAAGAAGTTTTGAAAGAAAAATAAATATTTGCGCTCCGTGACCAAAAAGCTCCCTTTTTCCGAGAATTTTCACAAATCTATATAAGCCAATAGTTTTTTTTGTAAGTTGAGTATTCTTGTTAAAATTTTCATAATGAATAAAACATGGCTGGTATTTCCATTCAAGAGTTTCGAGTTTGTATCCAAAATCTTCTTTCAATGATTTCTGAAAATAGCCCGAACTATCCCACGATATTGTTTTACCATTTATAATTTCCTTATGATATAAATGAGAAACTCTGCATTTAAAAGCACCTTTTTTATAAATACAAAACCATGGACTCCATCTCTCACTTAATGTCATATAGCTTTCGGAGTATGTATCGTAATAATTTTCATTCAATGGATTATAATCAGTTGATATTGCAATTAAATTGATATCACTTTTCAATTTATCAAGCATTCTGTATATAAATTTCGGATTCAGTATTTCAAAATCAGAATCAACAGTTGCAACATAAGGTGTATTTATTTTTGAAAGCTCATTATCCCAAACAACATCATTTCTGTCAAAGGGTCCCATCAAATGATATTTTGAAGTTTTACGATTAGGTTTTTTATCATCAGTTTGATGCGTATTTTCAATAATGTCAACAAACTTATATTTTCTCCATTTTTGAAAATGAACTTTTTTCAACTCTTCATCAATCCAATTTGAATAGAGCAATAACCTGAAATTAATATTTTTTAATTTCTCATAACTTTTTATTGTATAATCGGTAATTAATAAACACTTATTAGTTACCACCATGAAAAAAGTAATTTCGGGTTCTTCCATTTTTTTTATAACCAATTTTCAATTTCCTCAAAACTTTTTAATCTAAGCCATCTTTCATTGTTTTCAATATAGTCATTCCAAGTAAGTTCGGTATATTTTTTATTTAAATTAATTATATCAGTATTTTGTCTTATTTTAATAATGCCGCAACCCCAGTCAAAATTGGCAGTTACAATATCAATATCGGGATTTTGCCTATAATAAACCAAAGCTTTCCAAACATCACCGTTCCAATTTTTAGTTCCCTGGTCAGGAAATAATGCTTCTTTTTCATTTATGGGATGGCAGTCATGTACAATAATTGTTCCTGCTTTATTCAGAATTTTTAAAGAATTTTTAATGTCCTTGTATGTCTGAACAGAATAATGCAGCCCATCAATAAAAACGATATCGAAATTTTGTTTATTAAAAACATTTAATTTGTTCAATAAAAAATATTTATTTGAATTCATCCTGACATTTCCGCCATTATATGGGTCAACACCAATTTTATTTTCGCAAATTATATTATCAAAACATTCATTTTTATTGCATCCTATTTCAAGATATTTTTTATAATTATATCTTTTTATTAAATAATTTATCAATTCAATTCTATTCATGCTAATGATAATATTTTATTTTTTTTATTATTTGGTTTTATTTATTCTTTACGTTTTCTATAATTTTGCTACCTTCTTTTTCTTTAACGGTCTAATCAAAGGTCTGTTAATTTTTCCTCCTGTAAAATCAAATATTTCAATTTCTCTGTTATTATTCCTGTTGCGTAATATAACTTTATTTATGTTTATTGAAGTGTCAACTTTTTGAATTATTGTTTTATTTGATTTAAGATGAAAATTTGTCTGTTGCGCATCGGTAAAATAATAATAAAAAACAGTATCATTTTTTTCGTAGACATTATCTATTTTCTTTGCAATTACATTGAAGAATTTATTCCTTGTTACAAAATAAGTATTGAAATCATAAATTATCATTACACCGATATACACTGTGAACAAAACAAAAAGGAAGTACTTAAGAATATTTCTCACAAAGAATATCTCGTAAATTCCAATTGATAAAGAAATTATTATAAAAGGAACAGAAAATTGCGAATATTGAAATGAATAAGAAAGAGTGTGCCCTGATTTAACAGCTAAAATATTAGCCAATAAAAAACATGAAAACCCAAGAGTTAGAATTAATGATATTTTTTTTAATTCAAATGTCTTTTTATTTTTAAAAGAAAGCAAAATAAAAGCCATCGGGATTAAAAGTATTAGAGCAAGGTATCTCATTTTATAGCCCCAGCCAAGCATATCCCAATGTAAATAGTCGCCAATCAAATATGTGTATAATTGATATGTATATAAAATCATTATTTTTATACTTATAACTTTTTCCCACAAATCAAATTCCCTTGCTTCTTTGAGCCACATTTCATTTCTTTGAGTCATCAATTGAAATCCCTGGTATCCATAAATAAAATACCATAACAAGAACACAACGAGCACAATCACACCACATATAAAAAGATTTTTCCACTTAACTTTATCTCTTAAAAATAAAATTGCAAATAATGCATGAACTAGAATTATGTAGAATGCCGAATAATGTGCAAACAGCAGCGCAATAGATGAAATTGCGTACAAAAAATAATTTATTTTTTTATCTTTTTCATAAAATATTTTAACAAAATAAAATGATGAAATAAGTGAAAGTAAAATTGCAAATTCGTATGAACGAGTTAGCACACCGAACTGAATTAGCGAAGGATGAATAATAGCAATCGCAGAGCTAATGTATGCAACATTTATATTGAATAATTTCTTTGCAAGTAAAAAAGTAAATAAAACAACTAATGCACCGCAAATTACAGAAAATAACCTTGTAGCAAAATCGCTGCTTCCAAAAACAGATGACCAGTAATATAGAATAATATTATATAACAAACAATTTCCCGATTCGCATCTCATATTACTACTAATAACACTTTTGATATTATTATTATTATATGACTTATTATCAAAAGCCGAAAAAGTATTAAAAGGCACCTGACAATTTGAAGAAGTGTATGTAATCATAAACTCATCCCATGTCTTGGAGTTATAGTTTATTGAAATTATTCTCACAGCAAAAGCCATTATGAATATTGATAAAACAATTAATATTTCTCTGTTAAATTTCATCTGTTTAAATTTTGTAAGTGATTGAAATTACTGCTGTTAATTTGATGTTTTGTTTATTTAACTTTTTTAGTTGCTCCCTCCCCACAACCTAAACACATGCTGATCGCGAATACCCATGCCTTTCTTCGTTGAAAACAGCACTGAATTTTTAATCATTTACGGTTTCTGCAACCTATTTTGTTTGCATGGATATTTCATATATTTTAATTTTAGTTTCTTATAATTTATTTTTCGCAGCATTTAATCTGTTTTAATGTACATTCCCGTTAAAAAAAGAATTCACAAAGCTACGGGTATTAATCAACTCATATCGTTCCATTAAATTAGATATTATTCTTTCCGATTTTTGTATTTTATTTTTAACGGAAATTTTGATATTTGGGTGAACCGCAAGTTCATTAGGAATACCATCACTCAAATCCATAAATTCAATTATATGGAACAAATACATCATATACGGCTTATTTATTTTTTTTGAAATATAGTTTGAATATATGGAAGGAGCCCATAAATTAAAACTATTATAAAACGGAAGTCCCAGTACATTAGTCCTTGAAAATGGCAATTCCAAAAATTTATGGGATTTCGCATCTGGAACCAACCAATTATTTGCACTTGGTGTGTATGGATATTGTTCAAGTTTATTAGTAACAGTTCCGAAATCTGCATTATTGAGTCCGTTTTTAAAAAGCGCTCCATGCAAGATTCTAATAATAGGCACCACAATTGACCAAAATCCCGAAGAATCATATTTAAGCCCCAAATCTACAGCAATATTAATTACCTTTGAATTGACACTACAGCCGGGAGAGCGAAAACCTATTGGAGTAATACCGGTTATTTTCGCTATTATTTGATTACACATTTTAATTTCTTCCTTTATTTTTTCTTCAGGCAAATTTGCCAACCCAAAAGGATGAGAATAGGTGTGGTTTTCTATTTCATGACCATACTTGTGCGCTTGCAAAATAATATTTTTAATAGCTTCACTGCTTTCAAGCTCGTCTCCAACCACAAAGAAAGTAACTTTTATATTTCGCTGGTTAAAAAAGTCCAATGCTCTATTCCAAGCTGTTTTGTAAAACAATTCAAGCTTATTCTGATCGAAAACCACATTATTAATCTTATAGAAATTCATGAGTTTTACCGGTGAATCCACATCAACAGTGATAATTAGTTTTCGTTCGTTATGATTATTCATCTATTCTATTATTAATTTTTAGTATCAAATGCTTTTCGTTTGTATGATAATTGCAACTTCATTTGGGTTATCAGATTGAATAAAAATCACTGAGTGTTTTTGATAAAACTTTATTGCCCTGTCATTAGTTTTTAAAATTCGTCCCAATATGTTTTGTATATTGTTTATTTTAAAATGAGCTATAACAGTTTTCAATATTACATTTGGAATACTTATTTTTTCAATCGGGTCGATGCTTTTTCGGAAATTCTCCAATACTCCACATGACAAATACTCACCCATTTTATAACAATACTCATTTTGTTGTAATTTCCCCAATAATGTATCTTTTTTCATTTTTAATAAAAATTTCAAAAATAATATTATTCTATTGGGTTTTGATACCATAATAATCCCTAACAATACAAAAACCAGAATAAAATATTTCCTCATTCCTTCTTTCATAAATGTAAAAGGTTTATTTGTACATGAACCGAATCCAACATATTCCTCATTTTGTTTATACAGATAAACTTCAATTAAATTGTTCTTTGTAAGTTTAGAATAATAAAACTTTGAAAGAAATAAATAGCCGAGTTTTGAAAGAATGCTTTCGGGTAATAGTTTAATGTGCAGATTACTCACTGCTTTCACATGTTCTTTATTATCCCACTTTAAATAGATAATATTTTGATTGTTTGTTTTGTACTCCATGTTTATTTAGTTTTATATTTTGACTTACGGAGTGACATTGAGGCACTCCGTAAGTTAAATTTCAATTACTTTTTTTCTTAAGCATTTTATTCAAAGGTCTGTCAATTATTGCATTTGTAAAATCAAAAATTTCAATTTTTCTATTATTTTTTCTGTTAAAAAGCATTACTTTATTTATATTTATTGAAGTGTCAACTTTTTGGATTATTGTTTTATTTGATTTAAGATGAAAATTTGTTTGTTGGGCATCAGTATCATAATAATAACAAACAGTATCATTTTTTTCATAAGCATTATCAATATTCTTTGCAATCACACTGAAAAATTTATTCTTTGATACAAAATAATTATTAAAATCATAAATTATCATTATGCCAAAATACACTACAAGCAAAATAAAAAGGATATACCTAAAAATATTTTTCATGAAAAACATTTCATAAATTCCTATTGATAAAAAAATTATTATAAAAGGGATAGAAAATTGCGAATATTGTTTTGCAAAAGAAGCAGTGTGTCCTGTTTTAATTGCTATCAAGTCAGCCAACAAAAAACATGAAAAACCAGTAGTAAAAATCAGAAACAACTTACTCATTTCATTTTTTTTTATATTTTTAAATGAGAATAAAATGAAAACTATGGGTATGAAAAGAACTAAAATCAGATACCTCATTTTATAGCCCCATCCAAGCATATCCCAATGCAAACTGTCGCCAATGAGGTATGTAAATAACTGATATGTATATAAAATCATAATTTTAATGCTTATTACTTTAGTCCATTTATTCATTTCTTTTGCATCTTTCAGCCTCATTTCACTTCTGTATGCTATCTGCTGAAACCCTTTATATCCATACGCAAAATACCATGCAAGAAAAACCACTATTACAATTGCAGCGCATATCAATAGATTTTTCCATTTAACTTTGTCTCTTAAAAATAAAATTGCAAATAGTGCATGAACTATAATTATATAGAAAGCAGAATAATGCGCAAACAGTAATGCAATAGTTGAAATTATATATAAAAAATAATTTATTGTTTTATCTTTTTCATAAACTATTTTAACAAAATAAAATGACGAAATAAGCGAAAGCAAAGTCGCAAACTCATAAGTACGAGATAACGCACTGAATTGAATTAGCGAAGGATGTATAATAGCAATCGCAGAACTGATGTATGCTACATTTATATTGAATAATTTCCTTGCAAGCAAAAAAGTAAATAAAACAACTAATGCACCGCAAATTACAGAAAGCAATCTTGTTGCAAAATCGCTGCTTCCGAATGCACATGACCAGTAATACAGAACAATATTATACAACAAGCAATTTCCCGATTCGAAAAAGAAGTTATTATTTATAACCTTTGTAATATTATTTTCAATAAACGACTTGTTATCAAAAGTGGAAGAAGAATAAAGTATCTGGTTATTTGAAGAAGTGTACGTAATAATATATTCATCCCAGTTCTTTGGTGTACTATTTATTGAAATTATTCTCATAGCAAAAGCTACTATGAATATTGTTAAAGCAATTAATGTTTCTTTTTTATATCTCATGAGTTGTATCTATTTTCTTAATTAATTATTAAGATATATTTCCTATTCAAAAATCATATAAAATCAAATTATTCTTATACTTTTAATATATTTTTCAAACAATAATATATTTGCAATTACAACAATACTTATCCCACCAATATAATACATCGGAAAAGGATATACCAATACTCCGGGAATAATATAAAAACCAAAAGTAATCAGAAAAATTAAAATTGTTTTAAATGAAGATTTTGTTTTAAAGAAATAGTAGATTCCTAAATTAAACGAAATGAAAATAAACATCAAAACATATATGAATTTTTGAAATAATGTTTTCAAAAAAAATATTTTATCATTTATTATTATTTTCAAACACACATTTTTCATGATGTCTTCATATTCTTTAGGATATTTGTAAAAATCAATTTCTAATTTCTTATTTATTTTCTTTGCGACATTAAAACCCGTGGTATCATGGCATGTTATACCATATTTATTATTACCAAAACCCATACCTAAATATAAACTATGCCATAAAACATGTTTGTTATTTACTAAATTAATTTTATTTTCATACTTATGTTCAATAAGCCAATTGTTTCTTTTATTAATTAAATGATTAAAATATATTGAAGGAATATATATAGGCATTGTAATAAATAGCAAACAAATAATTTTATACTTAATGCTAAAGTTATTTTTATTATAAAACAAAACATATAAAATAAAAAACAACAATAAACCTGTTCCTGAATTGCTTCTGAATTTATTTGAAATTCCAATAAAAACTCCTATAAAAAACAATATCAATAAAAACAACTTGCTTTTACTGCTATCAGCTTTTTTTAAAAAATATATTATTAAAGGAATAAATGAAATAATAAAAAAAGACAGAATATAAACATTCATAACAAAGAAGCAAAACAAAGATAACAAGCAATACAATGAATAAGAGTATATTTTGCTCAATTTATCATCGAACAACAAAGAAAATCCTATTGTAGCGACAAAAAATCCGGAAATAATAAATAGAGAAAATAATAATAAATAAGCATTAGGGATAGTTGAAATATTTAAACTATTTTTTACTGCTACTACAAAAAAATAAATACCCATATCATCGCCAAAAAGCTCAACAGGATTATACTCTTCTACACGTTCTCCTTTATCATTTGAATTTTCAAGGTAATATAACAAATATGTATTGGTTTTATTAAATGCTTCATCTGTTTTAATTAGTGCATTTATCCTGAATCCCTGATTTGCAAATTTCAAATTATTAAATAAATCTTTTTCATCAAGTTTATAAAAAGCAAATAGTATTAAAATAAAAACTAAGGACGGAACAATTAATTTGATATTTTTTTTCATGCTTTTAAATTTTGTAAGCAATTAAAATTTCTGCTTTTAATTTTCTATTTTAGTTAATAAACTTTTTTAGTTACTCACTCCCGCAAAAGCCAACCGCACAACCTGCTCGTGAATATCCATGCCTTACTTTGTTAAAAGTTGCGTTGCTCATTTAATCATTTACGGTTTGTGCATTTTTTTTGTTTGCATGGATATTTCAGCATATTTATTTTTAAAATATTATCAAAATTTCTGATTTCAGGTTGTTTGGTTTATCTCAACTCCAAATATTCAAAATGATTGTGTATATTATTAATAAAGCCGCTCGGTGAAATATATTCTTCATAAAGTTTTCTTATATTCAATTGAAGATTTAAAAATTCCTCATCGGAAATGCTGTTATGAAAATCCAAAAGTATCTTGTCGATTTTATTTATTTCGTTTTCTTCAACCCAAACTACATATTTTTTCCAGTCGATGCAAAAATCATAAGGCAACACACAATCGGTATTAATAAAAACAGGAATTCTTCCGCAAATAATAGTTTCATAAAAACGATAGGAATAATTTCCTCCTCCTCTTGTGCATAGCACATAATTATTATTTATTATATTATCGATAAACATTTTTTTATTCTGCGACATGGTAAGCTTTTTATCGCCAAACATACTGGTTATTGTTATATCTGAATTTATTTTATCATTATTTTTCAAAATTTTTAATGCATCAGCTCTGAATTTATAACCATCGTAATACCACTTTTCATGCAACAAACATTTTTTTGAAATCTTATAAGAAACCCTGTTAATATTATTTTTTAATTTCTTTTTAAATATCTCCAGTGCATCAATAGGCTGCGAACAACCTCTGAAACCTATTTTAGGTTTTTCTTCTTTTTTGCTTAAAAAATAATTATCTTTAAAATTTATTACTTTTATATCTTCTCTCCACGAAGGCATTGCAAAATTTATCGAATTTGCGGTTCTCTGTTTTGATTTATTTAATGAAGTTCTGAAAACAATCGAATTTTCTAAACCTATATCTTTATCATCATCATCATAATAAAATACAATTATCTTTTTATTCTTTTCGTTTGCAAGATTTATAAGGAATTTCGACTTTTCGAGTAAATTCAATGCTTTAAGCCATTCCCAGTTTATTGGCAAAATAAAAAAGTCGGCATTATCTGGTTCATGCACCAGTTCAAAACCGAAATTTGATTGAGAACATGGATTATTTTTATTGTCATTAAAAAGAATAGATGTTAAAATAAATGATAAATTCTCAATATTATTCTTTGCAATATTAAAATCCGTAAACAATTTAATTTTTGTTGAATCCATCTTGTAAAAATAAGTTTTAATCTCTACACTTTATTATCAGGTATATTATATCTACTTATGAAAGAATTAAAAAATTTAATTTTTCTAAGAAAAAACATTATGAAGTACACTACGCCCATAGCAGCAAAAGGGTAGAATGGCATAAAGTAACGGGCTTCACAATATCTGAAAATGACAGGGTATATTATAATTAAAAACAAAGGAATTGATAAAAAAATAAAATATTTTCGTTTTTTAATAGTAAGCATTACTAATCCGGTAATTCCAAATAATAAAGCAATGTAATACAAAAGTGATTGGACAAATTTTATATAAAACTGATAGGGTTTATAGTAGCTGAAATTCTTACTTATTGGCAGGTAATACGAACCGCTGTGAATTGTATAATTCCTTATTAGCCGTATGTATGATAAAAAATAATACTGAAAGGGTTTTTCTCTGATAAAAGCTTGTTTATGTTGATTAAATCTTGCAACTATGAACTTTTCAAGTGAGTCGTTTTTATGCAATTTAAATTCCAATAATAAATCACGGGTTTTTTCTATATCTTTTTTTGTGCATGAACTGCTTTCGACAAAATCGGGAAGGGTATAATCGTTTCCAAAAATCCATGGCCAAAAATAATTCCCCGCAGTTTTTTTATCCCAATTTATAAAATTTTCACCCCATGCCCTAATTAGTGCTTGGCACGCCAAATCGGCTTCCGGCATCATATAACCCGCATTTTTAGTTTCAAAAAACATAATTGGTTTTTTAAAAAGCAAATAGTTGCGAATTGTCCATGGAGTAATTAACATAAAAAATGGTACCGAGATGATAATACAATTTTTCGATAAAACTTTAATTGCATTAAAAAAAGAAAGTTTTCTGTAATACATTATTAAATCTGCAAATATTAGCAAATAAGCAAATATATAAGGAGGCTTTATTGTAGCAATGTACCCCAGAAAAAATGAAGAAACAATAAGGTATTTTATTTTTCTGCCTTCTTCAATGTATTTGTAATAAAAATATACTGCAAAAATGACAAATGAAGCTGTTATACTGCTTGTCAACAATGTAAAACTATAAAAAGTTACATAAAAGCTGAACAGCATGAATATGATATATGTCCAGAAAAACAAAATATTCCGGAATAGTGCAAGTATCATTTTTGAAAAAACAAAAATAGCTATACTTTCAAGCAATACCTGAAATACCACAACTGCTGTTGAAGCATTTTCATAAGAAAAAAATAATCTAAAAAAAAGAAAAAACAAACCATAAAACGGAGTTCTTCCTGCAAAAACTTTTCTTTCACCATTCCACCAGTAATATGATTTTTTCTGAAGAAAATTTTCTATCGGTTCAATATATGATGAAGCATCGCCAGAATAAGATGCTATGCCATGAATTAAGTTTGGCGATTGCTTTTTTATAAGAGAAGATAACCAAAGTACTGTTAATAATTTTATAAAAAAAATTATTAAAATAATTATTATGCTTTTTTGAATAGAAATATCGATATTTATCGATTGTTTGTTCATTAACAAAAATAAAAAAATAATTTCCTGAAAGGAATTTTCACAAAAGTAATGATTTTTAATTTATTTTATACGCAAGCAAAAACAGAAAAGATAACAAATTTCACAATTAATTATTTAAAAATTTTAATTTTGCATTAAAGCGGAAGTAGTTCAGCGGTAGAATATCGGCTTCCCAAGCCGAGGGTCGCGGGTTCGAATCCCGTTTTCCGCTCAAAAAAATCTTTATTCGGTTTTTGTTTTCTTTGTAAAATAATTTCCGGCACTAAATCCCAAACCAAGCTTCTCCCCTATTGTCCAATACTCACGAATTGTCGAACAATAAACAAGTGGATTTATTTTTTTTATATCAATCTTATTATTACTAAATTTATCCGAATCAACGTGTGTTTCGAGAATTTCACCAAAAATAATTATTCTTTCGCCAAGTTCCATTTCCTTTATAACTCTACATTCCATATTCAGCGGACATTCTTTTATAAGCGGCACATCTACTTTTAAGCTTTCCATTGCTGTAAAATTCACATCTTTGAACTTGTTCGTATTTTTTCCGGAAACTATTCCGCAATAATCGGCTTCTTTATATTTATCTGCCGGAGGAATATTAACCGTAAAGACAGAATTTTTTCTTATTAGTTGCAATGAATGTCTTTTATTTAACAGTGAAAAGGCGATTGTTGGCGGATTACCACTAACAATACTTATCCAGCCAATAGTAATTATATTTGGATTTTCAGCAGTGCCCGTTACCACCAAAGCAGCAGGCATGGGAAAAAATGTGGTCGAAGGACCTATTTGCTTTTTCATTTTTATAAAATTTAATCAATAATACAAATTAACAATATAAAAAGCAAAAATATTAAAATTAAATATATATAAAAACAGATAAAACAGATGAATGTTTTTTTAATCAAAAAAATTATTAATATGTATTATTAAGTTGTAATTTATTTTTCTTAATTTTGTTACATTAATTTTTTAATGTTATTAAACATACTCTATTAAATTTTTACTAAATAAAAATAATAATGTACTCATTAATGCAACTTTTTTATATTAATTAGTGTCTTAACAGTAAAATTCTAAAAAAAACCAAACCAACTTACATACTAAACAGTATAACTCATTTTTATTTTAAAATAATAATAAAATTCATCATGAAAAAATCAATATTAACTTCAGCATTACTGTTAATTGGAAGTTTCATTTTTGCACAAGACGGAACACGTAAACCAATCAGTGACCCTACGGTAAACGGGCAAACCATAGACCTAACAACAGGTATGGAAATTACATCGAGCGGAGCAAACGCCTCTACATCTCCTTCTCCTAATTATCACCCGGTAACATATGCTGCAAATGAATATTATACTGTTGTTTTGCACTCAGCAAATCATACCAAATTGAAATTTTCTTTCAGAACGATTAGTCAATTAGCTCCTGATGTTTCTCATGTTCCAATTGAGCACGTTGATATAAAAAGCACCGACCACTTAAAAGTATATGAGGGAATTGGCACAGGAGGCACTGTGTTATTTGATTATACAGATTTATCTTATACAACTACAGCTTCATATCCAGCTTTAAACGGGAGTG
This sequence comes from Bacteroidales bacterium, assembly GCA_041671145.1. NCBI lineage: Bacteria > Pseudomonadati > Bacteroidota > Bacteroidia > Bacteroidales > Bacteroidales bacterium. The sequence continues at coordinate 56,446 of JBAZBZ010000002.1, forward strand.
CAGTTGTTTCTATGGGGGAGTATATAACTATTGAATGGACATCTGCTTCTGCAAGCGCAGGTTATGGATTCAGGGTCGCTGTGGGTTGTCCTCCCGATAATTGTAATGGAAACAAGCCCGCTGCGGATTCGTGTCAAAACGCTACACCTATTTGTGATTTAACAAACTATTGCGGAAACACAAGTTATTGGTATTCCCGCGATTTGCCGGGAACCACAGGAGCCATGTGCGACGGGAACTTTTCATATCCTACTACCTGTGCCCTTTTCAATGGTGCTGTTGATAACAATTCGTGGCTTATTTTTCAGGCAGCCAGTTCTGCAGTTAACTTGCAGGTAACTGTTAGTAATTGCACAAACAGTACCAATAATGGAATTCAATTTGCAGTATATAATGGTTCAAATTGTAACAATTTTACTTTAGTATCAGATGCAGTATATATTAGTCCTACTGGCATTCCACCTCCTGGTACAACTGTTTCTTTAACGGGGCTAACTCCAGGTAATAATTATTACATTATGATAGATGGAAGGAACGGGGATGTTTGTGATTATACAATTAAAGCAAGCAGTGGTGTATCTGTTATTAGTGCAAATTCTACAAATAATAACATTTGCTTGGGAACATCTACCACTCTTTGTGCAAGCGGGGGAAATAATTTTACATGGAGTAATGGTGGCGGATTAGGGAGTTGCGTAACAATTTCTCCAACAATTACTACTACATATACAGTTACAGGTGTTCCTGATTTTCAGTTATGTGGTCTTCTTGGAACGGCTTCTGTTGTGGTTACTATTAATACACCACCTGCTGTATTAGCAACAGGAAACTCAATTTGCAGTGGAGCATGCACAACAGTTACTGCAACTGGAGGATTAACATATACATGGAGTACAAGCCCTGTGCAATACGGCTCTGCAATAACAGTTTGCCCCACAGCTACAACCACATATTATGTTACAGGAACAAATTCATCGGGATGCACCAACACTTCTTCAACAGTTGTTACTGTAAATACTTTTACTGCGTTTGGAGCTACGGGAAATTCAGTTTGTAACGGAGGATGTACAACAGTTACGGCAACAGGAGGAAGTTTTTATACGTGGAATACAAGTCCGCCACAAACAAGTTCTACTATTACTGTTTGTCCATCAGCAACAACAACATATATAGTCACCATTACAAATTCTTTAGGGTGTTCGGCAACTACTTCAGCAGTTGTAACAGTAAACCTCTTTACTACAATTGGAGCTACGGGAAATGTAGTTTGTAGTGGAGGTTGCACAACAATCTCGGCAACAGGCGGAGATACATATACATGGAGTACAAGTCCAACGAAAACAGGTGCTACTATTACTGTTTGTCCTACAGCAACAATAACTTATACCGTTACCGGTGCAAATTTTTCAGGATGTTCAGGAACTTCTTCAACAGTAGTAAATATAAACACAATACCTAACATCACTGCAACAGGTGGTCAAGCTTGTAAAGGAATATGTACGACAATTTCAGCAAATGGACCTAATTTATTTATGTGGAGTACAGGACAGAGTGGTAATATCATATCAGTTTGTCCTACAACTACTACCACATATACTGTTACCGGAACAACTGCAAACTGTACAAATTCGACGTCTGCAATAGTAACAATATTTGCAAACCCAACAATAACTGCAAACGGAGGAGCAATATGTATTGGCAATTCATTTGTTATCACTGCTTCAGGAGGTAGTTTGTACACGTGGAATATAGGACCAAATACTCCCGGCATAACTGTCAGCCCTACTACTATCACAACTTATTGCGTAACAGGCACCGACTCGCATACTTGTTCAAATACTTATTGTGTTATAGTTAATGTTAACCAAAAGCCCGGTATAACTTTAAATGGAACACCATCATCTATATGTTATGGTAATAATACTATTTTAACAGCTAGCGGAGGTAATTCATATAGTTGGAATAATGGATTAGGTACGGGACAGCCTAAAACAGTTTCACCAACACAAACAATTATGTATATCGTAACTGGTACTAATAATAACGGATGCTCTAATACCATACAAACAACTATTACTGTCTTTCCACAACTTTTTGCAAGTACAATCCCGACTGATGAAATTTGCAATAATGACAGCGGAGCAGCTTGTATAACAGTTACAGGCGGAGTACCCACATATTCATATTTGTGGAATACAGGAGCAAATACAAGTTGCATTAATAATTTACATACAGGAAGTTTTACTGTATCAGTAGTTGATTTGAATGGATGTCCAATAATAAGAACTATAGTTGTTAATAACATAATGACAGACCCTGATGGTACTCCAACTGCCGATAAATATCTTGATGTCATAACTCACAAATTTTTATTTGACTGGAATGGAACAAACGGCTCAAATTATCATTGGAATTTTGGCGACGGAGATACAAGCAATCTAAAAAATCCAAATCATACTTACGAAAAAAGTGGTAAGTACACAGTAAAACTTATTGTAATGTCAGCGAATGGCTGTTTAATGGAATACACTTTCACAGTTGAAGTTGTAGTACCATTCAAAATTGAAGTTTTCAATGTTTTCACTCCGAATAATGATAACATTAATGACAGATACAAGGTTAAATATACTGGTGATTATTTATATTTCCGAATGTTGATTTTCGACCGATGGGGAAGAAAATTACATGAAACAAAAGATATTGATGCAGGATGGAAATGCGATAATTGTTCCGATGGAACATATTATTATATAATTTACGCAAAAGGAAAAGACGGAAGTGAATATGATTTTCACGGAGCTCTTACTTTAATAAAATAAATTTTAAAACTGCGTTAAACTTTTTAATATTTTTTTGAAACCGGGATAAAAATAAATTCCGGTTTTTTTATTCTTTTATTCAAATTTGAATCAAAGTAAAACAAAAATGATTTCCAACAAATTATTTCGCTATTATAATTTAAGCTCAACTATAGCATTATTTCGCTTCATGCCTAAAGTTTAATTTGGGTTTAAGATACATTACAAAATCTCAAAAAAATATTGAGAAAAAATCATTCATCTATATTCTAACATTATTATATGTTCACAAAAAATATTTTTTGCGAATTGCTAAAGTTGTTTCAAGTATAAAAAAATATTTTATATTTTGATATAAGATAGTATATGTTTTAAATTTAAAGACACATAATTTCAAACATCTAATTTATAACTTCTATTTTAATATCAATCAAGATTTCAATAATTTTTATTTTCAGATAACCATTTTTCTTTTTTTCATTTCTTCAAATAAAATCTTTTAAACTTTCCATATTCATTTTTTTACATCATATTTTTAATACAACAAATAACTTCAATATAGTTAAACTACAAAGAAGTCAAACACAAAAATTGAAATTACTTTCAGCAAAATAAAAATATGATATTTTTTATAGCAGTTTATTTTTGAAAAAGAATTAAATAAATCTACAAATCTCATTAAATGAAAAAGTAATATAATAAAGAGTTTACAATACTTTTCATTCAGAACATAAATGCAAACACAAAAACTTTTTTAATAAAAAATAGATTTTTCATTTCGTTAAATTATTTTTTAAAAAAATCAGTTTTATTAATCTCAAAAAATAAAAAAACATTTCGTTTTTTTCTATTTTAATTTCATTTTAATTAAGAAAATCAGCAAATACTTGTCATTATTGATGTGTATATACTATGATTTTATGACTATCATTAAATTTTTCTTTGTTTCTCAAAAAAAATAAAAATTTTTAACTTACAAAAAACATAAAAATAAATTTTGCATTTATAATTTCATAAAAATCAAATTCAAAAATTATTTTTTTTCTTACAAAGAAATATTTTTCATTCTTCTATTTTCCTTTATTAATAATACTTTCCGTTATTGAAAAAAAAATAAAAAAATATTTTCAAAAAAAAAGTTAATAACTTGTTTATATTATTAATAACAAATTTAAATCTATGATTAAATTTAATATTATTTTTGTTTCATTAAAACTCAGGAAAGTTGTTTGGAATTTTTAACCTGAATTAAAAAATCAAACTGTAATAAGTTTGAAAATGAAAATTTCAGCAGAGATTATTCCACTCTGATAATTGGAATTAAAATGTATACATATCATGGCAAAAAAAGTTGTTAAAAAAGCTGTTAAAAAAGCAGTAGCAAAAAAGAAACCTGCAGCAAAAAAGAAAAAAAAGTAAGTAGGTTAAACTAAAAAGGGGGATTTAATCCCCCTTTTTTATTTTGTAAAATTATCTTACAAAATTATTTTTTCCTCTTCCGCCTGAACAATTTCATAATTAAAAGTATTATAAACAAAAACCACAACAGTGCAATTTTTTTCTTTCCACTCATTGTTTAAAACAATACTATAATTTTTAAAAATAGTAAATCCGGTTGGCGTATTTCCACTTATCAAAGTATCGCCCCACGTTGAATTAACTGCACATCTCAAAACATGCTGATGAACATAATCGGCAATATCAGGAACTATTCCTAACGCAGGTGAATTATTTTTCTGATATTTTATTATGCTATCTTCCGTGAGATAAACACAAAGTTTATAAGTTCCGGTAAATGATTTTAAAAATTCTGTTTTTACATTTACATTAAGATTTCTATTTGTGTTTGAGTAATTATTTGTGATTTCGATATGTGCATCGGGAGAAATATTTATTATTTCATTTATTTTTGTTCCCCAGTCAGCATAACTGAAAATATAATCTGTATTATAACCTTTTCTGTTTATCATTCCGCTGGGAACTCCAAATGCACTTACTCCGAAAAAATTATAAATATCGGTGCCGGTTGTTGTTCTGAAATCATAAATATAATTTCCGCTGGCATCCGGTTCAGCAAAATATCCGGCATGAAGAGAAATCACTACCAATCTTTCACCGAATTGTTGTTTCAGTTCCATAATAGTGTTAGCTGCACCGGGACAATTAACACATTTATGTCCGGTAAAATCTTCAAGTAAAATTTTTCTTTGCTTTAAAGTATCATTATTTTGTTCGGTATTTTTTTTCTTATACGGAGGTTCAATTTTATCGCAAGAAATAAATGCAATAAAAAAAATAAATATTACAAAATAAATAAATCTATTTCTCATTTTTAAAAATTACTTGTAATTGACATTGTAATTCCATTCATTGAAGGAACATTTCTGCAAACGCCACCTGCGCATATAACTCCTTCATTTTGTCTTCCGTAATTTATTGCAATTCTTGTTGCATTTTTCACAAAACCTAATGAAGCCGTATAATAATGAATTTGTTTTTTGCTATTGCTGTTTCCATAATTCCAATCATCAGAAACTGTAAAAAACCATTTCGGACTAATTGTATATTCCAACAAACCGGATGCCCAATTACCTTTATCCTGTTCAGTATATAAATGTTGCAGTTCCATTCTCAAGTTATTTTTTTCATCAAGTTTGTATGATAAATCAAGAGCGAAAGTATTTGCATAAACAATACCTTCGCCAGTATGACCTTCGATAATATCTTTATTATAAACCAGATTTGCAAAAAATAATATCACTTTTATTTTTTTGCTGAATTTATGAGTTACCTCCGCATTAAAATCCTCAAAATATTTTTCATTTCCTATTTTAAAGAAATCGGATTTATAACCCAACGTTCCTTTTTCATTTAATGGAATGGTATCATTAGTTTTTTCCTTATCAATTGAATTTGCAATTGAATAATTCAAATTTATTACAGTACCATAATTACCACCCAGCCATGTATTTTTTTTAACAGTATAAATAACCTGTGCATAAAAACCAATTTCTCCGTTTGGTTGTGTTGCATAAGGATACATTGATGCCAATGAATAGGTGTGTTGTTTTGTTAAAGCAGGCAAATAATTTATTAATAAATTATTTCCGGTTGCATTTCTCTCAGAACGAAAATCCATATTGTCAACTCTCTTTGCCGATAATAAAATGCCAAGTCCTTTTTGTGAAAATGTAATTGATGAATAAATTGCATTGCCGGGTTTGTATATTAAATTATTAACTGCCGAAGGGTCATTTATTTTGTATGCATATTCTCCGTATAAATTAATTTTTCCTGAAGTAAAATTTAACCTTCCGGCACAAGCAGCCACATTCTCCGGAAAATAATATATCGGGTCATTACTATTCTGATATTTACTTACAAAGCTTCCGCCGAAAGTTAATTTTGTTTTCTTTTCCGAAAGTTTTTTAAAAATATCATTTAAAAAAAATTCTCCGTCAGCACCTCTCACGATTCCTTCACCTTTAGTGAAAAATGAACGCTGATTCCCGACAAGTCCTTTTAAGGTAATTCCTTTTATAAGTTCTGATTTTATTCTTATTCCATCAATTGAATTATCAAAACCAAGTCCCCGGTCCTCATAAGTTCTCAATATCATTCCGCTTCCGAACTGTTCATAAAAATTTCCGACAGTTATTTCAACATTATCGGTTTTATATGAAGCAAATCTGTATGGTATCCCATTCCCTTTATACCTTACATCAAATCCTTTAAGTGCATTCTGATAACTTTCGAATCTAAATCCCGCATTAAATTTTGAATTTGTATATAAAAAATTTGCAAAACCATTCATTAAAAAATCTTCAGGAACTTTAGTGGCTCCAATTGCAGTATCTTTAAAATAATATTGACAATCCGTTTGAAAGCTTCCATGAATTTCCCCATTTTTTAAAAAATTCTGAGCGGAAATACTTATTTTAAATCCAAATATCAACAAAAATAATATTACTGATTTATTTTTCAATTTGAAAATTTTAACTTATACCTTTTTAAAAAATATTATGCCTTATTAGCGAAGTTGTTTGTTGAAATCTTGCAATTTTTCTAACTTCCAACATCCAACTTCTAACTTCGAATTAACGTAGTTTTATAATTAACATAATTCTATTTATCTATTGCTTCTCCCTTAATGATTTTTCTTATAATATTGATTAATTCGATTTCAGAGCCCTCGGTAAATGAAGTGTGCTGCCATACAACTTGTCCTTTACCGTTTAAAATAAAAGTATGCGGTATTAAATTCACATTCATTGCTCTTTTAAAATCGCTGTTTGCGTCAAGCAATACTTCGTACGTCCAATCATTACCTTCAACAAACGGCTTAACATTCAGAGTTGTTCTCGAATCATCAACGGAAACGATAATTATTTTAACACCGGTTTCCTTTTGCCAATCACCATATAATTCGGCAATTGTTGTGAGCTCCTTAATACATGGTTTGCACCATGTTGACCAAAAACTTAATATTATAGGTTTACCGTCATTAGAAATTGAAGAAGTATTAAAAGATTTTCCATCTATTGTTTTAATATCCACTGAAGGCAATACTTTATTATTATCTTGTGAAAAGCCACCATTTGCAATTAAAATCAAAATGATTATTATCAGAATATTTTTTTTACTTTTTATCATAAAAAATATATTAAATAAAATTATAAATGAAACAAATACAAACTTAAGAAAATAATTAATTAGTTACAACAAGTATCAATTTCGTTATTAAGCCAAAATAAGAAATTTACTACAACAAAATTTCATTTTTATCGTTTAAAGAATAATTAAAACGCTATAATTGAAGACAAAAACAGTCATATTGTTTTTTTTTATTACTTCGATAGTTTTGGCACAAAAGCCAAGAGTTGAAAACATGCCTAAATTTGACCGAAGACCATATCATTTCGGCTTTTGTTTCGGCTTCAACAAATACGATTTTACAGTACGCACATATCCTGATTTTTTTAAGAATGATTCAATGGCCATTCTGGAAACAACTCCGACATGGGGTTTTAATCTCGGCATATTGGGTAATCTGAGAATTGGAAATCATTTCGATTTAAGATTGACTCCCACATTAACCTTTGGCGACAGAAATCTCGACTATACTTTTCTGAAAGGAGACACGATAAAAATCAAAAAATCAATAAAAGTTGAATCTTCAATACTTGAATTTCCTTTAAGTTTAAAATACAAATCTGCAAGGGTAAACAATTTCAGAGCTTATGTGCTTGGTGGAGCAAAATACAGCATAGACCTTGCTTCCCAGGCGAAAAAGAAAACATTTGATAAAGACATTGTTAAAATAAAAAAAAATAATATTTCTTTTGAACTGGGTTTTGGTCTTGATATGTATTTCGAGTATTTCAAACTTTCTCCCGAAATAAAATTTTCAGTCGGAATACCCGATTTACTTGTAAGAGAAAATACAGTTTACACAAATTCTATTCGCAATCTTACTTCCAAAGTTCTGTTTCTTACATTTTATTTCGAATAATTAAGATGAGAAAAATTATAGAAATTTCACTTTCTCCCGAACAGGCCGCAGAAGAAAATTTATTTTCAAAATACATTTCATCAAAATATGATATTATTGAAAAAGATATTTCCCATATTGAAATACTTAAAAAATCAATTGATTCACGCTCTTCTGATATAAAAATAATTTTTCGTCTTGAAATATTTTGTAATGAATCTCCTCCTGAAAAAATAAATCCCCTTACTGCATATCAGAAAAATGTTTCGGAAAAACCCAAAATATTAATAATTGGGGCGGGACCGGCAGGATTATTTGCCGCACTTAAATTAATTGAAAATAATTTCAAGCCCGTAATTATTGAACGCGGAAAAGATGTTTCAAGCAGAAAAATCGATATTGCACTACTTAACAGAAATATTGAACTTAATTCCGATTCGAATTATTGCTTCGGTGAAGGGGGTGCAGGTACATTTTCCGATGGTAAGCTATACACACGTTCGACAAAAAAAGGGGATGTAAAAAAAATTATTAATATTCTTGTTGCTCACGGTGCTGATAAAAATATTCTTTTCGATTCACATCCACATATTGGCAGCGATAAATTGCCTGAAATAATTTCTTCTATCCGAAAAACAATTTTAAATGCAGGTGGCGAATTTCATTTTAATTCAAGAGCTACCGATTTTATAATAAAAAATAATTCCATTGAAGGTGTTGTAACAAACAATAATGAAAAATATTCGGGCAAAGCTGTAATTCTTGCAACCGGACATTCTGCAAGTAATATTTATGAATTACTGCAATCGAAAAATATCATCATCGAAGTAAAACCTTTTGCAATTGGAGTTAGAATAGAACATCCTCAATCGTTGATTGATTCCATTCAGTATCACACAAAAAAAAGAAATCCACTTTTACCGGCTGCCAGCTATATGTTAACTCATCAAACAAACAACAAAGGAGTGTTTTCTTTTTGCATGTGTCCAGGGGGAATTATTGTGCCTTCGGCAACTTCAAATAATGAAATTGTTGTAAACGGAATGTCAAATTCAAAAAGAAACTCACCTTTTGCTAATTCAGGAATAGTGGTTACTGTGGATATTGAAGATTTTAAAAACTTTTCGAAACATAATGCACTTGCCGGTTTGAAATTCCAACGTGACATAGAATCGAAAGCATTCGAAGCTGGCGGAAAGTCAATGAAAGCACCTGCTCAAAGATTAATGGATTTTTTAAATAATAAATCATCTGCTGATTTACCAAAAACATCTTACAATCCGGGAATAGCATCAACAGATATTTCGGAAATTTTACCGAAAAACATTTCTCTTTACCTCAAAGAAGGATTTAGAGCTTTCAACAACAAAATGAGAGGTTTTTTGACAAACGAAGCAGTGATTATAGGCGTTGAATCGAGAACTTCATCGCCTGTCAGAATTCCAAGAAACAAAGAAACTTTCGAACACATACAAATAAAAAATCTTTTTCCTTGCGGTGAAGGCGCAGGTTATTCGGGAGGCATTATTTCTTCGGCTATTGATGGGGGTAATGTTGCTGATGCAATCAGTACTCGTACATAATGTAGATTTTTATAAAATAAAGAATGTCGAAGTTATCAGAAAATTGCTGTCATTTCTGTTGCTTAGAACTTAAAACATATTTTGCAATAAAAATATCATTAGTACCAAAAGTGGTTCTTAAAGTAGTTTTCCCGAAACTTGCCATACTTCCGAAAGCACCAAATGAACCGGTAACATAAATATTTTCGTTTTTACATATCTTTATCCCATTTGCCTCATCAATTCCTTTTCCGCCTGCATCAATCACATATTTAAAATCACCTGTAACACTATTATATTTTGCAATATAAACATCAATACTGTTAGTTTTGCTTGCAATTTTTGTAGAATCGAAAATAGCTTTACCGCTATAACTTCCTGCAATATATACATTTCCCGAGTCATCCATTGTAATAGCATTAGCTTTGTCCCAGCCCTCGGCACCTGCCTGTTTTGTCCACTGTAAATTTCCGATACTATCGTATTTTGACAGAAAAATATCAGCTCTGCCTCGACTTGTAAGAAGTTTCGTACCAAAAAGTGCTATACCCGAAAAATATCCGGTTACAAAAACATTGCTGTTTGTATCAATTGCTATTCCCTTTGCGACATCTTCATCTCCTCCACCCGATTGCTTCGCCCATAGAACATTTCCTGATTTATCAAGCTTTGCAATAAAAACATCCTGTTTACCATTGCTGTTAAGTAAAGTATTATCAAAATACGATAAATTCTCAAAAGTGCCGGTAAAAAAAATATCATTATTTCTGTCGCATGCTATACTATTACATTCATCGTTTTTTGCGCCTCCGAACCTTTTCACCCATATTAACATACCAAGAGAATCATACTTAGCAATAAAAATATCTGATTTTCCCTTGCTTGTCAATGTATCTGTAGTATTATAAACCGAGTCACAGGTTATTTTTTTTCTATTAAAGTACGCGGTATCATAAAAGTTACCTGCAACATAAATATTTCCCGAATTATCAAAAGTTAAAGATGTGCCTTCCTGATAATAAGTTCCGTTAACCTGTGCTGCCCACAATGCCTTGCCGTTTTTGGGATTAATTTTTACAAGAAATGCACTTCTGTTAACTGGTGCAATAAATTTCAAAGGTTCAAAAGTCGCTACGTTGAAGAAACATCCTGTTATAAAAACATTATCTTTTTTATCAACGCAAATACAATTTCCTTTATCAAGCATCGCTCCTCCGGCGTTTTTAACCCATTTAATTTTTCCTAATGAATCGTATTTTACAAAAACAACATCCCAATCACCATAACTTTTTAGCTTTACCGAATCTGCAATAGCTACTCCAAAAAAATCGCCCATTGCGTACGCATTCCCCTTACTGTCAATGGTAATACCGCGTCCGATGTCGTGGTCATCTCCTCCTATTTGTTTCGCCCATTCCCAAACCTGAGAATATGAAGATATTCCGGAAAATAAAAAAAACAAAATAAAATAAAATCTTAGCTTCACAACACAATTTTTATCAAAACTTAATATTTTTCTCAATATATTTCAAAATAATATCAGTAGCACCTTTGCGGTTATCCACGTAATTTAAGCAAATGTAAGAATTTCTTTTAAGTGCTTCTTCATTATTTAATAAACAACTCAGTTTTTCATTTAAGTTCTGAAAATCAGTTATACTATATGCTCCACCACATTTGAGTAACTCTTTAGCTTCATTAAACTTTGTATAATTTGGACCAAAAAATACTGGCAATCCGAAAGTTGCAGGTTCAAGAATATTATGAATTCCTTTTCCAAATCCACCGCCAATTAAAGCAAGCGTTCCATATTGGTACAAATGCGAGAGAAAACCAATGCCGTCAATGAGCATAACTTTTGGAGCAACAACATTTTCTGTTGTAGCTTCCGAAAATTTAATTGCTTTTAAAGATATTTTGGAAATAAAATTATCAATATTTTCAGTTTTTATAAGATGCGGAGCAATTATGTATTTAATATCAAACTCTGATTCATTTATAAGTTTTATTAAAAATTCCTCTTCCTTCTGCCAAATACTACCGGCAATTAATATTTTTTTATTTTGCCTGAACGCTTCAATAACAGGAAATTTCTTTACATTTTTTGAAATTTCATAAACCCTGTCAAAACGCGTATCACCGCTTACAATAACATTTATAATACCAAGCGTTCCGAGTAATTCTTTTGATTTTTCATCCTGAACAAAAAAACACGAAATTTTTTTAAGCTGCTGCAGTGCCCATATTCCGTGTATTTTGAAAAAATACTGATTTTTTCTAAAAATTGACGAAACAGAATAAATCGGAATATTACGTTTATGCAATTCGCTTATATAATTAAACCAGAATTCATATTTTACAAACACTGCAATTTGCGGATTCACAAGTTCCACAAACTTCTTCGCATTCGAAATTGTATCAAGAGGAAGATAAAATATGTAATCAGTTTTTTCGTAATTTTTTCTAATCTCGTACCCCGAAGGTGAAAAGAAAGTCAACAATATTTTATATTTTGGATATTCTGATTTTATTTTTTCGAGCAAAGGTCTACCCTGCTCAAATTCGCCAAGTGAAGAACAATGAAACCAAATGATATTATCATTTCCTGTTAAGGAAATTTTTATTTTATCAAAAATTCCCTTTCTTCCTTTGAGCCATAATTTTGCTTTATCATTAAACAACGATGCAACAGTAATCGCAAAAAAATAAAGCCATATTGAAATGTTATAAATAAAACGCATCAGTAAGAATGTATTAGATAAATGTTTTTTGTCACCAAAACTAAAAAAATGGCTTAATGATTAAATTTTACGAATATTATATTTCCGTAAAATTCTTCAATAGCTGAAGTCCGTATTCATGGCTTTTTTCGGGATGAAACTGTGTGCCATAAATATTTTCACTTTGCAACGATGAAACAAAATTATACCCGTAGTCGGTAGTTGTCAGGGCATCACTTTCATTACTGCACACCACATGATAGCTATGAACAAAATAAAACATTGAATCATCGAGAATATTTTTCAATAAAATATTTTCTTTTTTCTTAATTATAGAATTCCAACCCATGTGAGGAACTTTAAGTTTTGCACTCTTCAAATTGAACCGAATTGTTTTTCCTTTAATCCAATTCAATCCGTCAACGTTTCCTTCTTCGCTGAACTCCGTGAGCAATTGCATTCCGAGACAAATCCCGATTACAGGTATTTTTTCATTCAGAACTTTTTCATTTAAAGCATGGAGCAATCCTAATTCTTTAAGATTTTTCATTCCGTTTGCAAAATGACCAACACCAGGAAGCACAAGCCTTGAAGCATTTTTTATATCATCAACTTTCGACGAAATAACTGCTTTAGTGCCGATTTTATTGAACTTATTCAAAACCGACCGCAAATTGCCCATTCCGTAGTCAATAATTACTATCATAATTTACAAACAAAAATCGTAATTCTTAAATCCCAAATAATTTTGTCGGGATGGCGGGATTTGAACCCGCGACCACTACGTCCCGAACGTAGTACGCTACCAGGCTGCGCTACATCCCGAATAATTTGCAAAAATAAGGTTTATTTATTAAATATTGAATTTATTTTAATTGTTTAAAATTTAATTTTTAATGTTAATTTGTTGAATTGCTATAAGTCAACTATTAGTAATATGTACTTAAGTTAAAACAACAATTTGACAATTAAACAATTTAGCCATTTAAAGTATAATTATTATTTTATTTTAACAACCTTGCTCTCATCAATATAAATCAACACTCCCTCTTCAATCTCATATCCCAAATCCTGAAGCAAGCAGGCATATTCTTTGATTTGCTGTTTGTGTTTTTCTTTTTCTTTTCCTGTTTTAAAATCAATAACTATTGCCCTGTTATTTTTTAAAATTATCCTGTCGGGACGGTATGTTTTACCGTCTTTTAATATTTCTCTTTCGGATTTAACATTTATTCCTTCTTCAAAATATGGCTTTATTTCAGGATTAGAAAGCAAAACAGTTATTTCTTCTTTTAATTTTTCCTTTTCGGTGTTTTTAATTAATCCTTCCGAATGAATTAAATTTACAGCAAGTTCGACATCTGTGACAGTAAATATTTTTGAAAGAACTTCATGTATTAATATTCCTCTCTGTTTTTTTATGAATACTTTGTCATTCCATAAATCAGGAGCATTTCTTCTTAATAAAACTTTATCCTGCCAACTGTTATATATAAATGAATTTAATTTAACCATGTTTCCATTACTTTGCTTTCTCTTATCAGAGGGAGATACTTTCACGGCTTTTTCACCGTATTCGTAAAGAGTTTTATTTTCAATATAATCGCTTTTTGAAATAAAATATTTTTTTATAACACCTGATATGTTTTCTTTCTTTCTTTCTTCTTTTGCAAAAACATGTAATCGTTCCTTCGGGCGAGTCATAGCAACATATAATACATTCAGTTCATCAAGAAAAGTTTTATTCACTTCTTCTTCATATACCCCGCTGTATTCCGAATGCAGAAGTTTTTTGTTTAATGAAACAAGAACAGAATTCATATTCTTAATTCCCTTGTTTTCGATATTCAGCCAAATATAATCTGCAAGCTTATTTGTTTTCCAGTCGGCAAAAGGTATAATGACAATAGGGAACTGCAATCCCTTTGCTTTATGGATTGTCATTATCCTCACTGCATTAATTTCTTCCGGTATCATTAAAGATTTTTTACCTTTTTCTTCATCCCACCAAACAAGAAAATCAGATAAAATGCTATTGGATTTAGAATTGTATTCCAAAACCAAATCAAGAAAAAACTGAATATAAATATTTGAATTTACATTGAGTTTGAAAGTATCTATGAGCTTTTCCGCAAGGTCGAATAAATTAAAACTTGATAATCCCGAGAGAGAGAGAGTAAAATTATTTTTCCCGAGCAAATCAGTAAATTGCAAAACACTTAATTTGGCAGCATTTCCAAATATTTCTTCATACTCTATGTTGATGTAATTTTTACTTTTCAGATATTGTAATATTTCTGCTTTTGCAATATTATTATCATTATTTACTAAAAATTTCATGAACGACACAATGAAGCAAACATCGGGAGAATTGCATAACAAAAGCGATTCGGAAGAAACTACATTTATGTCATTCTCTAATAAAAAAATTGCTGTTTTTATTGCATGAACATTTGAGCGGCAGAGAATGGCAATATCGTTTAATTCATATCCGTCTTTTATTGCTTCCTCCACAACATCAATGATTTTTACTAATGTTAATTCATCGTAATCAACATTATCAATAAACTCAACACTAACATAACCACCTTCATTGTTTTCTTTTGTATTTTGCTTTACATCAGCATATATTTTTTTGTATTGAGCATTGAGCTGTTCTGAAGCCACGCCGAAAAAATCATTATTAAATTTTACTATAACATTTTTGCTTCTTCGGTTCACATCAAGCTTTTGCTCAGTATAATTTTGTTTCAGAATATTTTCTTTTTCGGAAATAATTTCACTTTGCGGTTTGTATATTTCCGGTAAATTGCCGAATTGCTCAACCTCTCCGCCACGCCAACGATAAATTGCCTGCTTTCCGTCTCCAACAACCATATTGAAATCTGAATTTGCAAGCGAGTTTTCAATCATCGGCAGAAAATTTTGCCACTGCATAACCGATGTATCTTGAAATTCATCAATTAAAAAATGATGATATTTAGTTCCTATTCGCTCGAATATAAACGGAACCGGCTCGTTAATGACAATATCTGAAATTAATTTATTGAATTCAGAAATATGAATTTTGTTGGTTTGCTTTTTGTATTCTTCAACAAGTTTTTCAATTTCATTTAATAGCGCTGTTTCATAAATATTCCTGTTGATTAACGAAAACAAAACATAATCGGATTTTTCTTTTTCTATTAACTGCTGTGCGTTTTCATAAATTAAAATTAATTCGGGCTTTATTTCATCAATCATTTTTTTTGTTACGCCATCAATTTTATTAATATAAAATTTCCCGTCATCAATGGCTGCCATAACGTATGAATTAGGCACCAGCAATTCACATCTTTTTCAAACAATGCAAGTTTTTCAAAATATTTCGGCAATCCCTTTTCTCCGTTTAAAAAATCTTTAAATTCAATATTCTTCGATTTTATTTTTTCAACTCCCTTCTTCCCGACTTCATTTATTTTATTTTCAAACAATTTTATTTTTTTGTAAAATAAACTTCTTAATGCAAGGAAGTCCTTTATTGAAATTTTTTTTAAATTCCTAAAATGAGAGCAGGTATCTTCTTTGAAAAGATTTTTTGAAAAACCGAGAATGTTATTCTCAATTTTCCAACTTTTCTCATCTTCAATTTTTGATTCAATAAACTCAACAAGTACTTTGGTAATATCCTCATCACTTCCGGCTTTACTAATAAGCACATCGATTACATGTTCCAATATAAGTTCCGCATCAAGTTCGACTTCGAAATTAAAACCTATTTTCAAATCATTTGCAAAACTTCGTATTATTCTATGAGTGAACGAATCAATTGTGCCTATTGCAAAATCGGAATAGTTGTGAAGTATTGCATTAAGAATTTTCTTTGCTCTTGCTTTAATTATATTTTCATCAAGATTCAGCTCACTCTTTACTTGTTCCAACAAGCTTTTGGTTTGTTCATTTTTCAAAACAGTCAAATCATCTAACGTGTCAATTACACGCTGCTTCATTTCTTCAGCTGCTTTATTGGTGAATGTTATTGCAAGTATACCGCGGAATTTATTGCAATCATCATCGGCAAGAATCAATTTCAGATATTCTTTTACAAGCGTAAAAGTTTTACCCGAACCGGCAGATGAACGATATACGGTGAAGTTTTTCTGAGACACTTTTTATTCTTCTAAATTTTATCAAAAGTACTATTTTGGTATGATGAAACAAAAAAAAGTAGTACGCCATAAGTACTTAGTCGTAAGCGGGGAAAAGCAAAGCGTTTTTATTGCGAAAGAACATTTGGATATTTCATACATACAAATTAGCAGGTTGGTTGGTAACAAAAAGAGATTCCACCTTTCAAAAAGATGGAATCTCTTTCATATCAATAATATTTATACTTTACAATGATAATTGGCGGAAAGTTTCAATGTTTGCAGAAAACTTTCTTACTTTTTAAGTTTAATTGGTTTATCGTGTTTAAGCGTATTAATATCATATTCGTTCCCTTCTTTTATAATTTCTTTTGACTTTTTTTGACGAACATTGACTTTATGCTGTTGTCTTATTTCGGATATTGCATCACTTGTATGCAATAAAAGTGCACCAGTTCCTGCTGTACAGAATGTGCTAATGCATAAATAAAAAGCTAATTTACAAATCATATTTTTTTATTTTAAAATACAAATTTAACATATTTTCATTAAAAAAGCAATTTTTTATTTTTTTTAGTGTATTATATATTTGACATAGCAATAGCACCATTATCAACATTAAAAATTTTATGTTCGCTTTTAACTTTTTCAAAAACATTTTGTATTCTCTGTATTTCGGTATCTGTAATAAAAATTTGCCCGAAATTATTATCCGAAACAAGTTTAATAATTTGTTCAACCCTCAAATGGTCGAGTTTATCAAAAACATCATCAAATAAAATAACAGGTTTAAATTTTTTAATTTCTGCAAGCAAATCGAACTGGGCGAGCTTAAGGGCAATTATAAAAGATTTCTGTTGTCCCTGTGAGCCAAATTTCTTTACCGGAAATCCATCAAACATAAAAATAAGGTCGTCTTTATGAATGCCTGTTGATGTATATTGCAACATTCTGTCTTTTCCAATATTTTCGTTCAGTAATACTTTAAAATCATTTCCTTTGAGTTGTGAATTGTATTCCAATTCAACTTTTTCATTATTTAAGGAAATAAATTTATAATGTTTCTCAAATACAGGTTTGAAATCATTAACAAATTCCGAACGCTTTTTATAAATCTCATTGCCGAGAGGAACTATTTGCTCGTCCCATATTTCAAGATTTTCCTTATTATATGATTTGCTTTCTGCAAAACGTTTAAGAAGGTTATTTCTTTGAAAAATGAGTTTGTTATAATTTATAAGATTGTCGAGATAAACTTTATCGTACTGCGAAATTATGCTGTCAACAAATTTTCGTCTTATTTCGCTGCCGCCGGTAATTATTTCACTGTCATCAGGAGAAACTATTACAAGAGGGAAATAACCCACATGGTCGGCTAAACGTGAATATTCCTTTTTATTAAGTTTAAATTGTTTTTTCTGGTTTAACTTCAATCCGCAGTAAACATTTTCCGAATTATCGTCTTTTACATAAGTTCCCTGAACTACAAAAAACGATTCATTGTGCTTTATGTTTTGGCTATCCATTAAATTGAAATAACTTTTACAAAACGATAAATAATAAATGGCATCAAGAAGATTTGTCTTTCCCATTCCGTTATTGCCCACAAAACAATTTATTTTTTCAGAAAATTCAATCTCAACTTCGTGGAAGTTCTTGAAATTTATAAGTGAAAGCTTTTGTAAATACATGTTTAGTTTACGGTTTGAAGTTTAAAGCTTGTTAGCTAAAGTTAAATTTTAGCCGTTTGTGATATACAAGTAAATTAAATTTGCTTAAAAACCAGTTTAAAATTAATATTTTGTAAATTTATTCCAAGAATTCGCAAAAAAAAATTATTTTTGCAAAAATAACCATTTTTAAAATCAATATAAGTATGGCAAAAGAATCCGAAAATGCTGAAGTAAAAAAGAATTCGATAAAAGAAATTTTTACACGAACCGAAGAATACATAAACGAAAATCAAAAAACCGTATCAATAGTAGTAGGCGTTATTGTCGGTATTTTGTTAATTTATTTTGCATATAAGAAATTTTATCTAGCACCACGTGAAATAGAAGCACAGGCACAAATATTTAATGCCGAAAATTATTTCGAAAAAGATTCACTGAAATTTGCATTGAATGGCGATGGCAACAACCCTGGATTTATTGAAATTATTGACCAGTACGGCTCAACAAAATCAGGCAATTTGGCTCATTATTACGCCGGCATGTGTTACCTAAAACTCGGGCAATTCCAGAATGCAATAGACCAGCTTGAAAAATTTAAATCCGACGACCAGATTGTTAAGACACTTGCCATCGGAGCTATCGGCGATGCTTATCTGGAGCTCAAACAAACGGATAAAGCAATTGAATATTATACAAAAGCTTCTGAAAGAAAAATGAATATTCTTACTTCTCCCTATTTTCTTAATAAACTTGCAAATACTTACGAGGACAACAATCAACTTGACAAAGCACTTGAAGTTTACAAACGCCTGAAAAATGATTATCCCAAATCTTATGAAGCAAAAGAAGCCGAAAAAGATATTGCTAAAATTAAAGCTAAAATGGGGCAATAAAAAGGTTCAACGTAATTAGCCAATTGTCATTAGTAAAAAAATAAATTCTCATAATTTGTTTGTGTTGTTAGTTTCAAATTTTTATAATTTATTATGCCATTAAAGAAAACTAATTTATCATCATATAATAAAAAAGGCATAACAGTCCACCCCAAAACAATTATAGGAATTGTGGTTTCGGAATGGAATAAAGAGGTTACAGAAAAACTTTATCAGGGAGCGTTTAACACTTTAATAAAATCCGGAATAAAAAAAGAAAACATAATAAGAAAAAATGTACCCGGAAGTTTTGAGTTGCCTTATTGCGCAAAATTGTTGCTCGAAAATACTTTTGTTGATGCAGTGATTTGTCTTGGTTGTGTAATTCAAGGTGAAACCCGTCATTTCGAATTTATTTCAGGTGCCGTGGCAAATGGCATAATGCAGCTTAACATTAACCATGGTATTCCGGTTATATTCGGAGTTCTTACCACCAATACAATTGAGCAAGCAATAGAAAGAGCAGGAGGCAAACACGGAAACAAAGGAGTTGAAGCAGCCGCTTCAGCACTAAAAATGATAAATTTATAGAAAGTTTTATGACAGAATTTCGAAAATTTAATTTTTTTTCGTAACCTTTTAAATCATTTTACAGTATAAAAAACAAAATCGAAAATATATCTCATAAAATATTTTAAGAATTAAGTTAAAACTAAATATTATGGAAGAACTACAAGTAAATCAGGACCACGAATTAAATCCTGAAAACTCCGAAAAAAAGAAAAAATCAGGTGCAGTTATTTTTGTTATAATAATTGTCCTGTTGCTGGCTGGCTTAGGTGGCCTTGGCTGGTTATACAACCAACAAAAAACTGAAAAAGAATCAGCAATTGCAAAGGAAAAACTAATAACTCTTAAAGCCGATTCTCTTTTAAAGGAAGTCGAAAAACTTAAGAGTGATTTATTGACGGTAACTAAAGAAAGAGATTCATTGAATGATGTCGTAATTGCCGATTATATCAAGAAACTTGATGCTATTAAATCCGAACTGAGAGCAGCAAGAAGTTCAGGATATGGACCCTCCACCGGAACAGAAAATACAGGCGGCGGATATGCCAAAAGCGGCTTCAGAGCCAAATATGATGCTTTGAAAAAGGATTATGACAATCTTTCTTTGGAAGTAGGTAAACTAATTGCTGAAAAGAAACAGTTACAAGCAGAACGCGACACCTTAAAAGTGCATTGCGACCAACTGCAAACACGTGCAGCCGAACTCGAAACTCAGAATAAAGAGCTCACTGATAAGGTTACTATGGGTTCAGTTCTTTCTGCATACAGCATAGATGCTGCAGGTGTTAGAGGAAGCGGCTCCAAAGAAAAAGCAACTCCTAAAGCAAGCAAAGTGCAAAAAATTAAGGTTAAATTTAAAGTGAGCAAGAATTTAATTACTCCAATGGGACCAAAATCTGCTTATATACGAATTCTCGCACCAAACGGAAGTGTTTTAGCTCAAGGTATTGATGATTCAAATAAATTCAAATCAGGCGGCGAAGACCTTGTATTCACAATAAAAAGAGATTACGATTATTCCAATGTTGAAATTGAGCTTACTACTTATTTCACGCCAAAAGAAAAACTGGCAACAGGTAACTATAAAGTTGAAATTTATTCCGACAGTGACTTGATTGGTAACACAGGATTCACCCTCAAATAAGTTATACTGAAATAAAACAAAAAAGCTATCGAAGAGTTCGGTAGCTTTTTTGTTTTATATTCCTTATAGCATTTCATCACATAAGCGCAGTGCTGAAATACCGTTCGGCACGGTCGGGTAAAACTGTTACTATATTGCCTTTGATTTTTTTTACCAATTCTCTTGCTCCCCAAACATTTGCACCTGAAGATATTCCAACAAGCAAGCCATGCTCCCTGCCTAATTCACGAGTTGTTTCTATTGCGTCTTCATCGGTAATTCACAGTTTTATTTACATTCTTCAACAATTAGACAATTAAACAATAAAGCAATAAATTAACAACTAACAACCGACAACCAACAACTAAATAATGAATAATAAATTTCGAAGTTTAATTGCATTAATTGTATACTTTTGTAAAAAATTCCGAAAGATTATTTTATGCAGAAAAAATCAGTATTTATTTTTATAGAGTTTTTTTTTCTGACTTTTAAAATCTGCATTTCGCAAACCATTCCTATTTATGAAAACACTTCAAAGGGTTCGCAAACCATTAAATACATATCTTCAGTAAAAAGCGAAAGCAATATCATATTAAATTATTTTATAACAAAAATAGCTGAAAACATTTCAAAACCAATACAATCTTCTTCATTTACTTTATTTTTTAATGAATTCATCAAGGTAAGGCAAAACAATCCTTATGAATATGATATAAGTGTTGAAATAAAGGATTTCACGCTTGTGGGAGATTACAAATATAAAGGGATTAAAATCTACGATGCTTTAATTCCCCGCAAAATTGCTCTGAATTTGAATATTTCCGGCAGAGATGGCAATGATATGAAATCAATAGGATTCAGGCATATCAGTTTATTAAAGGATAAAAATTTTATTTCTGACAAAATATTTTTTAAGGACTCGTTGAAAAATATTGAACTGAAATTTTCAATTCAGGATATTGATTTTAGTTATGATAATGAAAATAAAAAAATCTTTGACAATAGGTTAATGCTGGTAAAAAAATATTATGATTCTGAGAAAAAAACAAATCAGTTGTTAAAAGATATTGAAGCAATTGATGAGAAAAATATAGATTTAATACCAGTGAACGACATGGAAGTTCGCAGCATAAAAAAGAAAATGGACTCATTAAAGGAAGAAAGATTTGAGGAATTTCTTTATTTAAAAGACCACGACCCTATAGGTTTTTCGGCAAAATTAAATGACATTGAAAAACGCTTAACCATATTACTCGATAAGTTTGATAAACTGATAAAAGGACTTGATGAAATTTATTACAGAAAAGGAATGGAAAATCTTATTTATAACAATAATTTGTCGGCATACAAATATTTTCAAAAATCCGTTGTTGCAAATTCCCTTTATGCGCCGTCAAATTACCAGATATCATTTCTTGATTTCGTTAATAACAGAAAGGAAGATGCATATAAAAAGACACTGAACATTTTGAGCAAAATGAGTCCTGATGCAAGATTAAAAGTGCAAACGATAAAACTCATGAATATTATTTTCAACA
Organism: Bacteroidales bacterium; assembly: GCA_041671145.1. Taxonomy (NCBI): domain Bacteria; kingdom Pseudomonadati; phylum Bacteroidota; class Bacteroidia; order Bacteroidales; species Bacteroidales bacterium. The sequence continues at coordinate 78,923 of JBAZBZ010000002.1, forward strand.
AATATATTTCTGAAAGTGAAGATTTAATTAAAAAAGAAAAATACCATGATGCTGTGGCTTTACTTGACAGTGCAGAGATACTATTCGGAAACTCAACCTTAATTTCAGAAAAAGAAAAATTATCAGCAAATCTTTTTATTGCAAAACATGGAATTTACAACTCATTCATGTTGTTTTGCAAAAGGGCGATAGAAACAAAAAATTTCGATATTGCTGAAACTTATTTGCTCAGGGCAAGAGAATTTCAACAGAAAAATTCAAAATATATTACTAACGACAAGGAAGCAGTTGATTTGCTAAAAATAGTTTACGACAATCACATCGAAGTTGGAAATAAATATATTTCTTCATCGAAATTTTTAAGAGCGCTGGATGAATTTAAAAGTGCTGCGGAATTATGTAACAACAAATCTTTTATATGCAGCGAAGCTCTTGCTAAAGGTATTGCCGATGCAAAGAACGGCATTTACAAGGAAATTATAAGTGACGCCGGAAATGCTATTGCCAAAAAAGATTTTCTGCTTGCAGAAATATTAATCAACCGCGCTAAAGCATATCAGCAACACAATGCCATAATTGTAATGCAGCTTTCGGTTGTTGATTCACTTGTTGGATTGACGATGTTTCAAAAATATACACGGCTAATAGAAGATGCAAAACAGTTGTTGCTGTTGGACAGAAAAAAAGAAGCATTTAATAATCTTGTTGAAGCTGCTGATATGCAGGGTAAATACTATTATTCCAAAAATAAAGAATTGGATGATTTACTGAAAGAATCGGCAAAACCGGTAATCATAGAAAAAATAAATAAAGCAAAATTCAACATTTGGGCAAATGAAAATAACATGGCAAGACAGCTTTTAAATGAAGCGGTATTGATGAAAGAAAAATACAAACTTAATGATGATAGCACTATTTCAACTTCAATAAAAGAATACAATAAATTTTCCAGAATGCAAGAATGTGTAAAAATAAAAAATGAATATGAAAATAATTTTTCTAAAATTCAGTATTTGTTGGTGCAAAAAAAATATCTCGAAACAGATTCATTGTTGGCAAATATGCTAAGCAGTGTTAATAACATTTCGGATTGTGCTGTTAATACAAGCAAAGCAGAAGAATTAAAAAAACAAAATATAATTCCTGCCGATTATCAAAGGTTTCTTATCAAAATAAATGAGTTTATTAAAAAAGCTGATTACAATAAAACGTACGAAGTTTATGAAAAAATGAAAGATTACTATTCTCATTTTTCAGTAAATAAATATGGACTTGCAGATATTGATTTGTTCGATTTAGTTATGAAAAGTAATAATAATAATTTTATCAATAATTCTGCAAACTATTACTTATCGAAAAAGGATTTTGCTAAATCATTGTTGTTGCTGAGAAAATTATATCAGCGCGATTTTCCTTATGCTGAAACAAAAATATTACAGGAAAACCTCGGCAGAGAACTTGCACTGCACGATGTTGAAAGTGCAAAAATTTCAGACAGAAAAAATAAAATTATGGAATATACCCAAAATGCACAATATTTCGACTTTCTTAAAGAAAGTTATAACAAAAATTTCAGAAAAAATAAAAATATTTTAACCGAAATAATTCACAAAAAATAGTTGAGATTTTTTAAAAGGTAGATTTATTATAAAAACAAAATTATTGGTTAAGAAGGCATATTTTTTTATTTTTGTAAAAACGTTTTAAATTTAAAAAAATGAAATCTGACAAAAAAATATTCAGCGGCAAAACACTTGCCATTCTCACAGGGGGCGGAGACACTTCTGCTTTGAATTCAAGCATCGAAGCAATAAGAAACAGAGCACAAGTACTCGGCTATAAAGTTTACGGCATCAGAAAAGGATGGAAAGGATTACTTGGCGATGGCGACATTGTTGACCTTACAAATCAGCATTACGACGGTTGGCATGGTGGAACGGCTTTAAATTCAAGCCGCACAAATCCATTCCCCTCAAAGAAAAATCCCGAAAACAGGGTTCCTCAGATTTTAAAAAATCTACAGCGATATAAAATTGATGTTCTTGTTTCAATTGGCGGCGACGACACAAACGGTGCTGCAAAAAAATTATTTGAAACCGAAGGCATTCCTGTTATTGGCTTTCCGAAAACAATTGATAACGATTTACGCACAAGAACAATTCATTCTTATAAAAATAAAGAAATTGAAGCGGTTGTTTGTCCGGGCTTTCCCTCAGCAGCCGACAGCATTGCGGGTTTTGCAAACCGCATGAGAACTACTGTTGATTCACATTCAAGAATTGCCGTGCTTGAAATAATGGGCAGAGATGCAGGATGGCTCACGGGCAGTGCAATATATGGCGGAGCCGACATTGCACTCATTCCCGAATTCGAGATTACAAAAGAAAGAAAAGAAGCATTTTTTAATACAGTAAAAGAAAAATATAATTCATCACGAAAAAAGTCACTGATAATAGCAATTTCCGAAGGTGTAAGATGGTACGATGAAAATAAAGGAAAAGTTGACATGGTATATGCAAGTTCCGAAGTTGATGAATTCGGACATGCTTTGTTCGGCGGAATTAGCGGAGTTGTTGCTTCTGAGATTTCGAGAAAACTCGGAATCGAAGCAAGAGCGCAAATCACAGGTTATTATGCACGTGCTGGCAGATGCGGCTGCTACGACAGAAGATTGACACAGGCACTTGCCGATAAAGTTACCGACTTGCTCCTGAGAAACGATTACGGTCAAATGCCGGTTTTGAGCAAAGTTGTCAAGTATGAAGAACTAGAGGAATTCAATACCAAATCTATTGACATGGGCGACATTGGCAACAGGGCACTTCCAGATGAATATTATGATGTAAACAAATTTAATTTCACCGAAGTGTATTTTGATTTTATTTCAAATATTCTAGGTTCGCAGCAATTATCGCTATTTAATCACAATTTCCCTACAGTAAAACCGTAACGAAAAAATTTTTGTCGTTTAATTTGTTTGTGGTTTGTAGTTACACATTTTGCTAATGACAAATGACTTTAAACTGCAAATCCTTTAAACTTTTTTACGTTTCTAGCGTTTGAATATATATAATAGCTCAATATGAGTTATATTTGTATTACGTTAACAAAGTGTATTTTAAAAGAAATTGATGAATCATATACTTAAAAAAATATTAACAAGAGTTTTATTTTTGTGTCTGATTTTTTCTTTCGGCAGTTCGTTTTCACAGGAAAAAGCAAAAAAAGGAAAGAGGGGAATGAATCAGACTGATGAGTTTGGCAGAAAACAGGGAACATGGCAGTTTTATAGCTTTGACGGAACTTTAATATATCAGGTTGAATATGTTAATGACAAAAGGCACGGACTCGCAACACGGTATCATGCAGGAACGGGTGGAGTTATGGAAGAAGTAAATTATTTTGACGGACTAAAAGACGGTGAATGTAAAAAATACTACGCAACAGGGCAGGTAAGTGCGGAAGGTTCATACAAAGCTGGCAGAAAAGAAGGACCTTGGATTACTTACTATTCTGTAAATGGAGAAAAAAAGAGCGAAGGAAATTACGTCAAAGGAAAGATGGATGGTGAATGGAAATTTTATAATTCAAAAGCTATTCTTATAGCAAGCGGAACTTATAAAAATGATTTAAAAGAAGGAGTTTGGGAATATTATGATAGTGATGGAAATGTTGTTGCCACAAAAAAATATGTAAAAGGAAGTGAGTATAAAGAACCACCTGCCGGTAAAAATACAAAAGGAACTTCTACGAAAACTCCTAAGAAAAAATAATGTTGATGATATATCTACGCTGTTTCGAGGGGCGATATACCCAAATCGCTCATGTTAATCAATTTATTTTTTATTGCGTAGATTAATAATTCCGCAACATTTTTCGAATTGGTTTTTGAAAGGATATTTGTTTTATGCGCATTTATTGTTGCAGTACATACATAAAGTTTCTTCGCAATCTCTTTGCTCGTGTATCCTTTAGCTGAAAGTACAAGTACTTCCTTCTCTTTTTTTGTAAGTCCGCTTTCATCGGCAGGATTATTGCCAAAGTATTTTTTTGTAAAAAATCCTAGTAATTCTCCTGAATAGTAGTTTTTCCCATCTAAAATTGAACGTATTGCAATATCAAGTTCTGTCTTTTTTATATTTTTAAGTAAAAACCCTTTTGCTCCTGCTTCAATCATCTCCTGCAAATGCTTTTCATCACCAAACATTGTTAATGCAATTATGTTGAGTTCTGGAAATATTTTTAATGCTGCGGCAGTTGCTTCAATGCCGTCCATAACATCCATTCTTATATCCATTAGAACAATATCAGGATGTTTGGTTTCAATTATTTTTAAAAATTCCATCCCATCAGAAGCTTCAGCAATTACTTCGGTATAATCCAAACTATCAACAACCATTCTTAATCCTCTGCGAAAGATTTCATGGTCATCTACAATAACTACCTGAATTTTGTTTTTCATCTTAAATAAATATTAAACATATTCATAATTTTTTACGCTTTTTGCAAAAAGTAAGTTTCGTAAAAAATATAAATATAGTAATTTATAATGAAGAATACAAGAAAAATGATTAAAAAAAAAATATTAAATTGCATAGTACATTTCCGGTTGAAATAATAATGATTTTTTGAAATTTTCTTCGTTTTTTTTAATTGCTTCAAAATGGGCATTTGCAATTCTCTCACGCCACAAATCCGATAATAGCTTTATGCATTCGTCTTTGTTGGTGTAAAATCCGGTTGCAGTCATTATTGAAGGAATATGCTGTTTAAGAAGGTAAGGTTCTATAAGCTTGCCGTTTTTATCATTAGTTTTGGTTTTAAGCCCTCTGTCTGTCCAGTTCAGTTTTTTTACCAATGTTTCATGAAAGATGGAAGCAACAATTTTACTGTTTGGATTTTTATTATAGTAAAAAGTTTCAATCCCATCAATGTTTTCCCAATTCATTCCATTGCCAAAAGCATTGCTGTGTATTGAAACTAAAATTTTGGGCAATTCTGAAATTACGCTGTTTACCCTGTTTAACCTTTCTCTAATATTGATTTCAATGGCGGTTTCGGGAACAAGTATGTGATGACGAATGCCACAACTTATAAGTTGACGCGAAATTCTTCGCACAATATCCCTGTTGAACTCATATTCATAAAATCTTTTACCATCTTCCATAACAGGCGAACGCTTGCCAAGAGTTACTTTTGAATGTCCGTTGTCAAGGAGCCATAAAAAATTATTTTCCATAATTGCAATATTATTTTTGGCATTGTTAATTAAATATATAGTTCTTTGCGAAATTTTCTTTGTGCCCTTTGTGGTTATCTTTTTTATAAACTATAAACACAAAGGCGTACACAAAGTTTAAAAGGTAGTACTATATCAAATTAACAATATCATTTATTTTAAGTTTACTAATGGTAAATTAAAACTTTAAAAAAACTTGCAAATGAAACATTATTAATCCAATTGACAAAGGAAAATCTTGCTTTATTTAGAAAAATATACCTTTTGCTGATTATTATTAGTACAAATTATTTAGTTTCAATAGTAAATTATATTAAAAAAATGATTTTAATTTGTTTTTTAAATATTTAATACCTTTGTTCTGAAATAGATTTTATTTATTTTTTTGTTAAATATTATTTTGATGAGCTAAAAATATTTAAGGAAATAAATTAGAAGAGGTTGGGATTCTTTTCTATTAAGATTTTTGGTTATAAAATAAGGTTTTACAATCAATTATTTTTATAAGTATATTAAATTTAATTCTGAACTCACGTTACTGCTATGATGAAAAACAGAAGAAAAATAGAAGAAGTAAGAGAAATTTACAATAAGCCGTTGTTGGAATTGGTTTATGACGCAGCAAGCGTTCATCGAAGATTTCATTCTCCCGAAAAAATAAAAATAAGCACTTTGATTTCGGTTAAGACAGGTGAATGTATTGAAGATTGTGCTTATTGTGCTCAATCGCTGCATTATGATACCGGAATAAAACCGCAGAAAATTATGAGTACCGGTGAAGTGATTGAAAAAGCCATGAAAGCAAAAAAATCGGGAGCTACAAGAATTTGCCTGAGTACTTCATGGAGAAATGCTGAAGGAAACGAAAACATTGAAAATATAATCGAAATGGCTAAAGAAGTGCAAAAACTCGACATGGATGTTTGCTGCACTTTGGGAATGGTAAATAAAGAAAATGCCGCAAAATTGCTGAAAGCAGGTATATCGGGATATAATCATAATCTTGATACTTCGAGAAATTTTTATCCCGAAATTATTACAACAAGAACTTATGATGCTCGTCTGGAGACAATAAATAATTTAATTGATGCAGGAATGCCTTATTGTTCGGGTGGAATAATAGGAATGGGCGAAAGCAATGAGGACAGAATAAATTTACTGCATACACTTGCAACACAAAAAAAACATCCGTTCAATTTTCCTGTAAATGCATTAGTTCCGGTAAAAGGAACGCCGCTTGAAAATCAACCATTAGTTTCGGTATGGGAAATTGTCCGAATGATAGCTACTGCACGCATAATTTTACCCGAGTCAAATATTTCGCTTGCTGCCGGAAGAATAAACATGACACAGGAAGGACAGGCATTATGTTTTCTTGCAGGAGCCAATTCCGTATTTATAGGTGAAAAACTTCTTACCACAGCAAATACAAAAATTGAAGATGATATAAAATTGTTTGAGATATTAGGTTTAAAGGATGAAAATTAATTATCAGAAAGTAAAAGTTTCCAAAATCAATTCTTCATTTTCGATATCTAAATCTTCCATTTCAATCAGTCGGTTTTTTAATGCGTAAACAATAAGTTCGGCTTTGTTTTTTGATGAAGTTTTTTTAAACAAAGGATAAACATAATTTTTCACCGTATTAAATTTTATGTTTAGAACTTTGCCTATTTCATCAAACGATTTTCCTTTTGCTATGAATCTAATTATTTTATATTCCATGTCGGTAAACCTTATGTTTTCGGGTTCGCTGTCCTTATCTTTACTTTTAACTCCATAAACTTTTTTAAAAGCTGATAAAAGGAAATTTACAGAATAATACGTAGCACCTTTAATGACATTATTGATGGCGGTATTGATTTCTTTGCTGTTGGTATTTTTCAACAGAAATCCTTTTGCTCCGGCATCAATCATATTACGAAGAAATTTATCATCTCCGAACATGGTTAACGCAATTACTTTAATTGAAGGGTATTTACTCAGTATTTCCCTTGTTGCCTCAATGCCGTTCATTATGGGCATTTTTATATCGGTAAAAACAACATCAACCTGATTCTTGTTTACCAGATTAAGTAATTCCTGACCATCAGCAGCTTCAGCAATAAGCTCAGTATTGCTCAAACTTTTAATGATTTCCACTATACCTTTGCGGTATATTTCGTGGTCATCTGCCACAATAATTTTTATTTTCTTTTCCATGGTTTTTAAAATTTTAGTATTATGTTCAATATTATTTTATTAGTGCTGATGGAAGTTAGTGTTGGATGTTTGAAATGTGCTATTTTTCTAATCTCCAGCTTCCAATTTCCAACTTCGGTTTTATTAAAATATTTAATAAATTAATTATAAACTCTACTTTTTATAACTTTTTGAATGTATTTCAATTTTTACATTAGCTCCTTCGCCTGGTTTGCTTGTATATTCAAATACGCCGTTAATGGAACTTATTCTGTTAATAATATTATTCAATCCCATTCCTTTTTTGGGGTCATTTATTGTTTTTTTGTAATCGAAACCTTTTCCGTCATCTGTGTAAAGAACGTTCAATGATTTTTCTTTAGCTTTAAATTCGATATTTATATTTTTTGCTTTTGCATGCTTAATTGTATTGTTTATTAATTCAAGAAGCACTCTGTATAAAATTATTTCAACAGTGCTGTCGTATCTTTTTTCTTTATCATTTGAAGTTATATTTATATTTACATAATTTGAAACATTTACTTTATAGCAAAATGTTTGAACTGCATTAAAAATTCCCGTTTCGCTCACTGTGCCCGGAGTTATGTTGCGTGCAATCATTCTCGTACTGTTAACTGCTTCGTCAATTAATTCATTTGTGTATTTAATAATTTCCTGTTTTTTGGGTTCATCGTTTTTTGCAGAATCAAATTCATTTACGTAAAGTCCTATTGTAGATAATAATGGTCCAAGCCCATCGTGCAGGTCTTCGGCAAATCGCTTTCTTTCTTTTTCTTCGGTTTCAATGGTTCTTTTTAACATTCTTCTTTTTTCGAGTTTCTGACGCAAAAGATTTATTAAAACTATTATTATTATCAGTATTGACAAAAACGAAATAACAAGTATAATAATATTTCTTTTAGTTCTTACATCTTTTAATTCTTTTTCTTTTGTGAGACGCAGAATTTCTTTTTCTTTCTTTTCGGTTTCAAATTTTGTTTGTATTTCGGTAATCTGCTTGTTTATGTTTTCGTTAAATACCGAATCTTTTACGCTTGTATATAATTGTTCGTATTTGTATGCCTCTTTATAATTGCCTTTTGCCAAATAAATTTTTGACAGTGCTTGGTAATTTTTAAAAATGTTGCTCCGCAATTTAAGTTTTTTTGAAATTTCCAAACTACTGTTGAAATTTTCTATTGCATTATTATAGTCCTTCGTTTCAAAATAAAGTTCGCCGATGCTGAATAAATTATCTGACACTTGCTGCTGATAGTTTATCCTTTGGCATATTCCGGTTGCTCTCTTTAAATAATAAAATGCTTTGCCATATTGCTTTTGCTTTTTATAAGTGTTTCCCAAAATGTTCATTGAATATTGTATGCCTGAACTATCACGCAAATTACTTAGAATTTCCAATGCTTTTGTTGCATATTCATTAGCCGATTTATATTCATTGGTTTTTAAATAAATTTCTCCTGCTCTGTTCATGTTATAAGCAGCAACGAGTTTATCACCACTTTTCAAACTAACTTCAATTATTTTTTTATAATATCCAAGTGCTTCTTTATATCTGCCCCAATCCTTATAAACATCGCCAATGTAACCATTTAAACGTGTATAATAACTTCCGTTTTCTTTTTCCTTTTTTAATGCAGTTAAAAAATAGGTTAGCGATTTCTCATAATTCTTTTGAGAATAATAGATAAAGCCGATAAAATAATAAATTTTAATTGTGTCATTACTTTTTAATTTCCGATAATTTGTTAATGATTTATTAAAATAAATTAAAGCACTATCATTATTACCCATATAACAATTTGCTGTACCGATGTAATAATTTGCAAGGGCAATGCCTGTTTCGTAATTTATTGCTTTACTTATTTGCAACTCCTTTTTAGCACATTCTAATAGTTTTCTGTAATTATTTTTTAATATATATATATAACTGAAAGTATAAATCAGGGTATATGCCTCATATTTTTGATTTTTGATTTTTTTTGAAAGCATCAATGCTTTATTTGCATAGTATTCGCTTTTAGCCGTTGAAGAAAAACAAAGAATGGATAAATTATTTAAAATAATTATTTTGGTAGTATCGTTTGCAGTTCTCAGTTTTCTTTCCATGCTGTCAACTGAATGTTGACTTATTTGAGCATTAAGGCAAGTAATTGATGCAATAAATAAGAATGTAATGGTTATATAACGGATAGTATGTGTAATAAAGATTGCCACAGATTATAAAATTACTCTTTTTGAAATAATGAATTTTTACCAAAATTACTATTAATCCTATAAGGATAGTTATATGTTGCCAAATCATTATTTGCTGTTTTCAGTGAATCTGTGGCATTTTTATTTCTATCAATACGACATATTATTACGGAAATTAATACTTTATTTTTTAAAAAATTTCGTTAATTGGCCGACTGCAAATTTAATATTTTAACAATAATGTGAGCACAGAATCTAATTTATTTTACTTCAAAATAATACAAGAAATAGTATAATGATTAACTTTCGTGTGATTTGGCGTTTTGGTAGCAAAAAAACATAACCACCACAATGCAAAAATATAAAATCTCACAAAAAAAACAATTAAACTTTTGAATTTTAATTTTTATAATGCAAATCAAGAGTTAAAAGTATTATTGCCACAAAGATTCTGTGATAAAAAACACTAATTTGTTTAGTTAAGTTATGTGTTTTATTTTTCTTCGTGAAATTTCGTTTTATTAGTGGCTATTTTTTTAATACTTAGAAATCTTCAACCTTTTATTCGTATTTTATAATTCCGAAACCACGTTAACATATAGTGTTCGACTAAAAAAATCAAAGCACACTTACTTCTGAGATAGCTGCTTTTAAAATTGTTTTCAATAAGCAATTCATCCCCATAACCAGTTCCGATTATGTTCATTTGATTGATGTTTGCTTATTTGATATTGGGTTAAAACTGCTGATAACTCTGCGAGGGTTACAAACCCTCGCAGAGTTTGGTGTAAGGGTTCAGCCGTTTTAACTCATCATCAAATGTTTAGCCAAGAGGTGGAATAATAGGAGGAGGAGGAGGGATAATAGGACCATCATCAACATTAACAATTATTGGTCCTTGTGTATTTAAAGCTGTACTTTTTTTTGCACCTTGTGCAAAAATGCTTGTGCTTACAAGCATTGCCATGATAAATGCTGCTGTTTTCATAATAAATTTAGTTTTAGTTAGTGAATATTTTTAAAAAATGAATATGGCAAAATTAAGCACTGTTCTAAGGGAAAACAACAGAGAAATTACTGTTTTTTTTACCAAAAAAACGTGGGGCAACTAATAAATTTTAGGGGGAGTAACTACGAAAAAATAGCAGAAAAAAATAAATTTTATTATAAAAAAGTACTAAGAATTTTTATTAATTGCTGTTTTACAAATACTTACCAATCGGTATTCAAATTAGGATTATTTTGTAAAACAAAGAATAACTTTATAAAGTCAAGGGAAAACAAAAAATACAAAAGCAAAAAAATTGCCACAAATTCACAGATTTTTAAAAAATAAATTTTATAATCTGAACCTGTGGCGTTTTTATTTTATGTTTTTTTATCAGCGTATCACGTCATCAATACAGGTAAATTAAACTCCACTCTTGTTCCCTCCGGATTATTATTTTCGTCTTTAATGTCAAATACATGCAACTGCATTTCTTTTTTATTTGCATGATTTATAATTCTCAAACGCTCCGCAGTTACCTTCATTCCTATTGATTCATACGAGTTGCTTTTGAGTTTGTAATTTCTTCCTACTCCATCATCTTCTATTTTACATGTTATTTTATTGTTACCATTCAGCTCAAGCGTAATGTCTATTTTCCCTTTTGTTTTTTTAGGAAATATTCCGTGTAATATGGCGTTTTCAACAATTGGCTGTAGCAGCAATGGTGGTATTAACATGGCTTCCTGTTCGATTTTAGAATCAATATTAATATTAAAATCAAATTTATCTGCAAACCGCAATTGTTCCAAATCAAGATAATATTTCAATGCTTCAACTTCCTGCCGAATAGTGATTAACGGTTTACCTGAATTTTCCAATGTTTGCCTCATAAGTTTTGCAAACCTTATAAGATAATCATTTGCCGATAATTCATCTTTGTTCGATATAAATAAACTTATAGAATTTAATGCGTTAAATATAAAATGAGGATTCATTTGCATACGAAGTGCTTTTTGCTCAAGCTCCACAAGTTGCTTCTCGTGTCGCAGCTTTTGCTTTAATCTATAGCGATTATAAATAATGAAAAGTACTAATAATAAAAGTACGAAGCATACAATTAAATAATTGCGAAATTGTTTATGCTGGCTTATGGTAGCCTCTTTTATTTCTTTTTCCTTATTAAGTTTTAATATTTCTTTTTCTTTCTTTTCGGTTTCAAATTTTGTTTGTATTTCGGTAATCTGCTTGTTTATGTTTTCGTTAAATACCGAATCTTTTACGCTTGTATATAATTGTTCGTACTTGTATGCCTCTTTATAATTGCCTTTTGCCAAATAAATTTTTGACAGTGCTTCGTAATTTTTAAAAATGTTTTTTCGCGAATTAAGTTTCTTTGACATTTCCAAACTACTGTTGAAATTTTCTATTGCATTATCATAGTCCTTCGTTTCAAAACAAAGTTCGCCGATGCTGAATAAATTATCTGCCACTTGCTGCTTATAGTTTGTTCTCTGGCATATTTCAACTGCTCTTTTTAAATAATAAAATGCTTTGCCGTATTGCTTTTGCTTTTTATAAGTGTTCCCCAAAATACTCATCGATGCCTGTATACCAGTACTATCACGTAATTCGCTTAATATTTTCAATGCTTTTGTTGCATATTCATTAGCCGGTTTATATTCATTGATTTTTAAATAAATTTCTCCTGCTCTGTTCATATTATATGCAGCAATAAGCTTATCACCACTTTTCAAACTAACTTCAATTATTTTTTTATAATATCCGAGTGCTTCTTTATATCTGCCCCAGTCATTATATATATCGCCAATTTTAATATTTAAACGAGAATAATAGCTTCCGTTTTCTTTTTCTTTTTTTAATGCATTAAGAAAATAACTAAGAGCTTTATCGTAATTTTTTTGATCAAAAAAAATATATCCAAGATAAAGATAAATACCTACTGTATCACTTTTACTGTTTTCGACTTTTCTATATGCCGCTAATGATAACTGAAAATAATTTAATGCCCTGTTGTAATCGCCAAGATAGTAATATGCTTTGCCAATGTAGTCAGTTGCCATTGCAATACATTTTTTATAATTATTTTTTTCGCTTATTTTAAGTCCCGTTTCAGCATATTCTATGGCTTTTTTATAATTACTTCTAAATAAGTTAATATATCCTATGTAAATCAGCGTATAAGCTTCAAATTTTTCATTTTTTATTTTTCTTGAAAGCGTCAATGCTTTATTTGCATAGTATTCGCTTTTAGCCGTTGAAGAAAAACAAAGAATGGATAAATTATTTAAAATAATTATTTTGGTTGTATCGTTTGCAGTTCTCAGTTTTCTTTCCATGCTGTCAACTGAGTGTTGATTTATTTGAGCATTTGCAGCAATGAAAACAAATGTTAATAAGAAAATTACAATATATGTTTTTAATTTGAGCATATTGTGGTTCACAACGAATCTGCGTCTTCTATTTTCTATTTTTATAATTACTTTTTAATTGGGCAATTTATACAAAAATTTTATATTTGTATTGTAAATAATTTAAAAACCAAACCCCATGAAAACAAAATTTACTCTGAAAATCATTTTTATTATTTGCATTCTCTACAATGTTGCAAATGCACAAACTTATACATCGGTTGCAAACGGAAGCTGGTTGAATCCATTAATATGGAGCCCTACACCTCCAGCTCCATTTTTTGTTCCAATACTTGGTGTTAATGCTACGGCTGTGATTATTAACACTAATGTTACCGTTGATACGGTTTTTACATACACAACCGGTACTTTAACTATTAACAAAGGAAAATCATTAAGTGAAGGAACAAAGCCAAGAGGTTTTTTGGTGAACGGAGGAACTTTTACCAATAACGGAACTTTTAATTTTAACTCTTTTGGTTCGCAAGCCGGAACTGCCACTAACCATGGTGTGATGAATATTAATTTTGTATTTTATAATAATATTAATTTTTTAAACGACAGCAATATTCTCGGTGTTGACAGTTTTCAGAATGACAAAGTAATTACAAACACCAATAAAGCTCACATTGTTGCGAGCAAATTTCTTAATAATAAAACTATTGTAAATAATGGGGTAATTGATGCCACCGACTTTTTAAATGCCGATAGTTTATATAACAATGGGAGATTGAATTTTACGAATTTTACAAATTCACAAAAATGTATAAACGACAGTTTGATAATTTTTAATGATTTTATCAATTTCGGAAATTTTGAAAATAATGATGAAATTCAGGGGAATCGCGATTTTTTAAACTGGGGATTTTTTAATAATAAAAATTATAACAGTTTCGTTTCAATTGCCCGCAATTTCCTTAATGTGGATTCTACGCTTCATAAAGCTGTTTTTAACAACGATGGTTATGTTCATATCGCACATGATTGGTTAAATATTGATACTGTTAAAGGAACAACAGGGCAATTTCAAATTGGCGACTCAACAGCAAATTTAGGTTACATGAAAGGTTCATTCGATTTCTGTGATTCAACACCACCGCCAAGTTCACCATATATTGATTTTAATTCCGGTACTATCGACCCGGGTATAACTTATTGCCTTAATGTAAAAACAGCAGATTACAGCATTTCAAAGCAAATTAAAATTTATCCTAATCCCGTAAATGATTTTTTAAGAATCGAAAACGGAGGCAATGAATTACGACTTATTGAAGTTTATGATTTGCTTGGCAATATTGCTTTGCAAAGCAATTACAAAAACATAATTGATGTATCGCAACTGCCCGATGGTATTTATTTGATAAATATTATTGACGTGAAATACAACTCCGTGAAATCAAAACTTGTTGTTGAACACTGAAAATAGTTTGTAGTTAATAGGTTGGAATTATTCATTATTAACTATTAATTATTTTTTTACTGCTTAAAGAATTCACCGTTTTGCCATGCCTTAATGAATTGCGCCCATGCAAGCGGATTAAGAAGATTATTCGGCGGCAACTGCCCTGCATAATATAATTTGTTTGTTTGTTGCTGTATGTAGTTTCTGTAATTGGCAGTAGCCGACATTGGCATTTCCTGCATTTTCTGCTTCATTGCCTGAACTTCAAGATTTTTTCTTGCTCTTTCCATATCATCATCAGGAATTTTAACTTTTGTGAAAACCTGTTTGAATTGTTCGTAAGTGGGCCATGGATATATTACAGTTGTCTTGAGCATTATGGTATCAACAGTCATTACCTGAATTAATGAATAGCGGTTGTTTGCAACTGTATCGGGAATTCGGAAATGTTCTTTTTTAAAACCTACTGCCGAAAATTCAATAATTTCATTGGGTTTTGCTACAAAAGAAAAAAAACCGTTGTAATCGGTTATTGTTCCTCTGTTTGTGCCTCTAATAACTATACTGGTAAACGAAACCGGTCTTAAATCGGGACTTCTGACAACAACTCCCGAAAACTGCACCAACCGCATGTCTTTCTCCTGTGCAAAAACACTTGTGAAAATTATCGAAGCAAAAAATAAAATATAAAATTTGAATTTCATTACAGCAAATTTACAAAATAAAAAGTACTTAAAGTTAAAAAAATCTTATTTCATAATTCATAACTAATACTTTGTATTTAATACTCATTAAAAAAAATCGAAGCGATTGAACAACAAATATTCGAGACTTTAAACTTTAAACTATTTTAATATCGAATATCAAAGCTATTAACGTAACAAATGGTATAATATTTCTAAAGCGAAATAAAATATCAGGAATGAAGTTCTTTAAATCTTTTAAGCCGGTATTCAAGTTCGGGGAATTGGTTCTTATCAACCAATGAAACACAAGCTCTTATGCCTTCTGTTCTTTCACTTCCGGTAATTGTTAATGAAATTGCACTTATGCCGTAATAGAAAAGTTCAACAAGTAATTCTTCACCAGTAAATCCGGGATATGACAAAGTAAAATAAAAACCATCAGCAATAGGTACATCTTCATCTTTGTCGTAAACAATTTTAAAACCATTGTCGGTAAACATTTTTTTCATTATTCTGGCTTTTTCGCCATATTCCCTCACTTCTTCTATCAGGTTTATTTTGCCGTCGTTGCATGCTTTGAGTACCGCAGCAATTGCATATTGTGTAGAATGAGTAGAGCCGGCAGTTGTGTAATAAACTGCTCCATAAGTTATAGCTATGCCAAATATATCCGATGTAAAATACTTCAGCAGATTTGGAATTTTAAGATTAAAGAGCTTATCGGAAATAACCATCATTCCCATTCTTTGACCTGCATAGCTGAATAATTTGGAGCAGGAAATTAATAAGATGTAATTATCGGTATATTTCGCAACAGTGGGCTGGAATGGTGGCTGTGCCGGCTTTGAATAATTTTTTCTGAAATCCATGCCGAAATATGCAAGGTCTTCAAAAACAAAAACATTGTATTTGTTTGCTAAATCACCTATTATTTTAAGCTCTTTATCATTGAAGCAAATCCATGAAGGATTGTTTGGATTTGAATACAGGATGGAAGATATATTCCCTTTTTTAAGATACGATTCGATTTTATCTTTAAGTTTATCGCCTCTGTAATTATAAACATCGAAACATTCATAATTAACTCCCAGCATTTTGCATTGTTGTTTGTGCAAAGGAAATCCGGGGTCAATCAAAAGGGTTGTATTTTTTTTCTCATCTGTTCTTGCAGTTGTGATAATACTTACTAAACTGGCTTCTATCGAACCGGTGGTGGGAACACACCCCTGCGGGTTAACATCTACATCAAGAAATAATTTTACAAACCTTGAGACCTCATTTTTAAAAACAGAAATTCCTTCAACATCGGGATATACTGATGCAACACCTTTTTTTAATGCTTCGATTTCGGCTTCAGTGGCAAGTTTGTTTGCAGGCAAGCCCGGAATGCCCATTTCCATGCGAATGAATTTTTTCCCAGATTCATTTTCTATATTGTCAATTAACTTCTTTACTTCTCTAATCGAGGCTTTACCAATATTATATATTTTACTTTCTTTAATTAATTTTGATACAATCTCATAATTAATTGGTGTATCTTTCATTTTTATTTTATTTTTAATTCGAAAATTCTTAATTAATCAGAACTCAAAAAAAATTAAACCACAAAGTTCACAGAGATTTTCGCAAAGTTCACAAAGAAAACCAACTGCCAAATAACACTTTGTGTTCTTCGTGAATGACTTGGTGCCCTTTGTGGTTAAATATTTTTTACTTTAAAGGTAACCGTTATAATTTTAAACATTCATTTCAAATGATACCGATTATTTATAAAAAATCAACAATTAAATTTCAACATTCAAGCCAATTCCTGCTTTCAAAGCTTTGTCATAAATAAGTTTCGCAGCAGCAGCATCTTGTATTGCCAAACCGTTTGATTTGAATAAAGTTATTTCATTATCATTTTCCCTGCCTTTTTTCTTTCCTGTAATAACGTCACCGAGTTCAGCATAAAAATGAGATTCTGTTATTGCTCCTTCTTTTATGGGAAGTATGATATCACCGGCTTCGCTGAAACATGCTTCTTTTGAGTCACCTACAAATTTTGCTCTTTTAATTATTTTAGTGTCGAGTTCTCTTGCATTAGGAGTATGGCTTCCAATGCCATTTATGTGAGTTCCGTTTTTAACTTTATCTCCGTCGAATAATGGGGTTGGAGAAGAAGTTGCAGTGCAAATAATATCTGCTTCGAGAACATTGTCAGCATTTTTTGCCGGCGTAATTTCAATGTTGAGTTTATTCTGCATTTCTTCAATAAATTTAGCGGTAGCAGTTTCGCTTACATCATATACAATTGCTTTTGAAATGTTGCGTACTGTGCAAACTGCCCAGAGCTGCATTTTCGCCTGTACGCCTGCACCAAAAATTCCGGCAGTTAAATTTCTTCCTTCTCTTGCCATATATTTTGTAGCAACACCGCTTGCTGCACCAGTTCTTACGGCAGTCAAATAACCTCCGTCCATAATGCAAATAACTTCACCTGTTTCGGGATTCTGCAATAAAACTTTTCCAATTGTTGTCGGTAAATTATACTTAGCCGGATTATTTTTATATACAGATACAACTTTGCAAGCCAATGCTTGCGATTCTTTTAAGTATGCAGGCATGTATAAGGCGAGCCCTCCGGGAGGTGTAATTCCTATTCGTAAAGGCAATACACATGTTTTATTTGATAATTCAGCAAAAGCTTTTTCAACAACACCAATACAATCTTTCATATCAAGCAATGATATAACATCTGCTCTGTTAAGTATTAGTACCATAGTTCCTCCTTTTTTATAAGTACCCTGATTATTAATTGCACAATAATAAAATAAAATAAGGAAATAAAAAAATATATAATGTAATTTGTTAATGTTGTTGAAATCAGCGACTTTAAGAAAAGTTTCAAATTATTTTTAATTGTTTGAAAATTATTTCAATACTTTATTAATTTTGTTGCTCATTAAAAAATAAACAAATAAAATCAAGGAGAATTCAAAATGATTTCAGAACCCCACAAAATTAAAACTGTAAGAAACATCAACTTTATAAATCATAATGACAGAGTTGATACATTGCTGAACGCAAATTACAATACTTTTCATATTCATTCGGGCAAAGTTATTTTTGATATGACAAGCCAGGGAACCAGTGCTGTAAGCCAGGAGCAAATATCAGGATTATACATAGGCGATGAAACTTATGCAGGCAGCCGCAATTTCGAATATCTTGAAAAAGCCGTATTAACTGTTTTCGGGTATAAACATGTTTGTCCTACTCATAATGTTATAGGAGCGCATAAACTTATAACCACAACAATGGTTACAAGCGACAATACAATATTTGCAAATTCAAAAAAAACAGAAGAATTAACAAAAGATTACAATAGCAAAGTAGAAGTATTGATAGGAAATGAATCTGTATTTCAGGGAAACATTGACATAAATTCCTTGAAGCAGAAAATTGATGGAAAAAAAGTTCCATATATTTATATTGAATTATTCGCAGATGGCTATAAACCGGTATCTATTGAAAATATAAAAGAAGTTCAGGAAATTGCAAAAAAGAATAATACCATAATTGTATTAAACGGTTCATATATTGTTTCAAATGCTTTATATATCAAGGAAAATTCAAATGCTTATAAGAATGCTTCGATATCTGACATTGTAAAAAACATAACAAAATATGCCGATGTGTTTGTAATAGATGCAGGACAGGAACCAAGAGCAAATGCCGGCGGCATGATTGCAACTAACAACGATAAGTTGTATGATATGTACATGAATGAAGTTGTTGCTTATGAAGGACTGCATACGTATGGTGGAATGGCAGGCAGGACTATTGAAGTATTTGCACGCGGTATCGAAGAAATGATAAAAGAAGAACAGGCAGCATGGATTTACCAGCAAATAAATTTACTTTCAACATTAATAAAAAATATTCCGCACTTTAAAGGTGCTGACGGTGTTTATATCAATGCAAATGAATTTTTATCAAACATCAAAAATAATCAATCGCATACTCTGGCTGCCGCTTTATATTTAAAATCAGGAGTGAGAGCATTCATTCAAGGGATATACACTAATTGCGGCATATTGCCATTGCAAATTCCACGATTGAGTTTTACAAACGAACAGATTAAACAAATTGCAGAAGCCGTTAATGAACTTTATAATGAAAGAAATATAATTACAGAATTAACATTGACAAACAAACCATCGTGGAATGATGAAGCCATCTTCAAATGGAAAAGACCTATACTAAATGATTTTAAATTTAATTGTGAGCCGTTTATTATTTACACTTTTGAATATATAGGTGAAATCACAAGGGAAGAACGCGAGAAGCACGCAAAAGAAGCAGGTTATAATACATTCTTATTGCTATCAAAACATGTCGGGATTGATTTATTGACAGATTCCGGAACTTGTGCACAAACTGTTGAACAATGGGCAAAGTACCAGACAAGCTCGGAAACACAAGCTTCTTCTGACGATTATTTTAATCTGGTAAAAGAATTGCAGGAAGTTACAGGTTATAAATATATAATTCCAACCCATCAGGGCAGAGCAGCCGAGCATATAATGTCGCAATGTCTTATAAAAGGAGGTTTTGTTCCGGGTAATATGTATTTTACAACAACCAAGTTGCATCAGGAAATGGCGGGAGGAGCATTTGCAGATGTAATAGTTAACGAAGCACACGACCCGCAATCGAATTTCCAATGGAAAGGAAATATTGACATTAAAAAAATTGATGCAATTGTTAAAGAACACGGTGCAAAAAGCATTCCTTACATCAGCTTTGAGCTAAGTGTGAACCTTGCGGGAGGTCAGCCCGTGTCTATGCAAAATGCAAAAGACGTTTATAACTATTGCGAAAAACATAATATTCCTGTTATGTTCGATGCCACAAGGGCTGTTGAAAATGCTTATATGATTAAGAAAAAAGACCCTGATTATTGCAACGTTTCAATTAAAGATATTTTAAGGGAACTATTCAGCTACGGTCATGGCTGCACTGTTTCGGCAAAAAAAGATTATCTTGTAAACATAGGAGGATTTCTCGCTATAAAAGACGATGAAATATTTTATAAGGATTCATTGGAAATGCTCAGGAAATACGAAGGTTCTGTTACGAACGGAGGACTGTCTGCCGGTGATTTAGCTGTTTTTGCACAAGGTGTTAGAGAAATGGTTGATGAAAAATATATAATGGCTCGTGTTGAACAAACTCAGTATCTGGGAAAGAAATTAATGGAAGGAGGAGTTCCGATAGTTGAGCCGGCAGGAACACATGCTATTTTCTTGGATGCAAAAAGATTTTTACCTCATGTTGACCAGGACGAATATCCTGCACAATCGCTTGCAACGGCAATTTATATAGAATCAGGCATTAGAGCAATGGAAAGAGGAAATGTTTCGAAAGGTCGCGACCCAAAAACCGGTAAAAATTATCGTCCTGCACTGGAACTTGTACGGTTGACAATTCCGAGAAGAGCATACACAAATGCTCACATGGATTTAGTTGCGGAAGGAATTATTAATGTTTATAAAAAACGTGACTCAATAAAAGGATTAAAATTTACTTACGAACCTGATAAACTAAGATTTTTTCAGGGTAGATTCGAGAAAGTTTAAAAATAGTTAAAACTTCGATATTCGGCATTTGATTTTTCTAAACAACCAACAACTGTTTTACAAATGCTTCTTAATCACCTCAATAATATGTTTTTGGCTTTCGGCAATATCTTTCTTTTTAAGGTTTTTCAGTTCCTTTATTTTTGATTCAAGAACTGTTGAAGATTTTTTGCTGAGGTTAAAAAAGAATTTATTTTTTATATCAACGGTCGTAGTTTTAAGAGCTTTCGCTACTATTTTCAAATCGGTTTCCTTTAATATTTTTTTAATAAGTGCATCGGTAACCTTTGTTATCTGTTCAAATTTGCTTATATTATTATGTTTTCTGGGAGTGCTTACAATTCTTTTTGATTTTGGTTTTTTTCTTATTTTTTTTGCTTCTTCGGCAACCTTCACTATTTCTTTAGGAATAGTTGTTTCAATAGCATCAAATTCATCGAGTCGCATTTTAAAATCGGATAAAATATTCATGTAATTTATAAATGCCTCATATGGTGAATTAAATGGATTGAAGTATTTATGCACATCGCCATCGGCAAACCATTTTGTACACATGTAGTAAAAATGGTCGCTTGTCTGCAGATATTTCCAATCGCGCTGAATTTCAGCATCTCCGCATTTTCTTACTTTATCTTCGAGTTCATAAAGTTTATTAAATGCATCGTTCTGAAGTTCATTGCCAAGCCATGCAGTTAAATCGCGTTCTTCGTCAGCCCATGAAATAGGATAAGGAACATTGAACTGTGCAACCGGCTGAAGTTTGGCAGCAACTTCACTTGGAGTGCAGAAAATATATTTGGAATCTCTGAATACTTTGTGAGGCAATGCTTTCAGAAATTCGAAAATTCCTGTTTCTGGCCATTGGTGTTCACCGAATGTCTCATAATCCATAAATAAATTTACAACTTCTTCTTTTTGGTTAACGGAATTCAACCACGAAACATATTTTTCGGCGGTAAGAGGCCATTCGCTCCAGCTTTGTTGTGAGAAACGAAATGCAATATCATCGCTAAGTTGATAATTTTTAAGTAAAATTTTGAGTTTCGGATTAATGGCATTACAATAAAGATAATTATTGCTTTTCCAACCGAGAATATGTTTTGCACCTTCGGTAAGCATTGCTTTATAGCCCATTTCGGCAACCATCTGTCCTATGTAATCGGAATAAATCAACTCTGTATTGCGGAATACTGTGGGTTTTTGTCCGAATAATCTTTCTACTTTATTTGAATGTGCTTCAACCTGTGAAAAGAATTCATCTTTACTTTTCAATGAAGAAAGAGAATGAGAATATGTTTCTGCCAAAAATTCCACACAACCCGTAGCTGCAAGTTTTTGAAAACTTTCGAGTACATCGGGAGCAAACATTTCGAACTGGTCTAATGCAACACCTGAAATGGAAAAACACACTTTAAATTTTTTACCGTATTCTTTTATTAAATCGAGCAATATCTGATTTGTGGGCAAATAACATTTGCCTGCAATTCTTCTGAGAATGTAGCGGTTCTGATAATCATCAAAATAATTATGGTCGTTGCCAATGTCAAAAAAGCGGTATCTTTTAAGCCGAAACGGCTGATGAACCTGAAAGTAAAAACAAAGTAGCTTCATTTTGTTAATCGTTAATTGTTAATCGTAAAAAAAATCCTAAATCTTAAATTTTATATTGAAATGTTTAATTATTTAATTGCCAAATTGTTAAATCGCTTTTTTATCATACTTCATATTTTTTCAATCTTTTATTTTTTTAATCTTTCAATCTAAAATCGTAAATTTTCAACAAATAGCTTCATATACTTCTCTAACTTTACTTCCTGCATTTTCCCATTTTAGGTTATCAACTTCACTTTTCCCATAAGCGATGAACATTCTCGGTAGAGCATCGTAATGGAGCAATCCATAAATTGCATCGGCAATGGCATCTATATCCCAAAAGTCAATTTTTATTGCATGCTTAAGTAATTCTGCCACTCCCGATTGTTTTGAAATTATCACAGGAACATTTGAACGCATTGCCTCAAGCGGTGAAATACCGAACGGCTCCGATACGGAAGGCATAACATAAGCATCGCTCATTGCAAACATTCGGTCAACATCATCACCTGCAAGAAACCCTGCAAAATGAAATTTATCGGAAATGCCGAGTTGAGCAACACGTTTAATCATGCGGTTAAGCATATCGCCGCTTCCAGCCATTACAAATCTTATATTTTTATCACTTTGTAAGACCTTATTTGCTGCTTCAACAAAATAATCGGGACCTTTTTGAAAAGTAACTCTTCCCAGAAATGTAACAATTTTTTCTTTAACAGCTTTTTTATATTTCGAAAAATCGCAATCAACACGGTCAACAGCATTATAAACAGCAACTACTTTTTCGGGAGCAATTCCGTACCGGTCAATTATAATCTGGCGAGTATAGTTGCTAACAGCAATAATTTTATCTGCTGCATGCATTCCCATTCTTTCAATATCGTAAACGTTTTGGTTTATATTTTCGCCCGACCTGTCGAATTCAGTAGCATGAACATGAATTACCAATGGTTTTCCCGAAACCTGTTTTGCTGTAACACCGGCAGGATAAGTCAGCCAGTCGTGAGCATGAATTACATCAAACTCACTTTCCGAAGCAACTTTGGCTGCAATAAGAGCATAGCGTGCTACTTCGAGCATCAGGTCTTTTGAATATTTTCCGGTGAATTTAAAAGAAGATGAAAATATTGAGGAATAATAATCATTGTGGTCAAAAACCGATTGTGTATTTGCTTTTTCAAATTCTTCTTCGGATAAATAAGGAATCAAGCATGAACCGATTTCTATATAAGTAAGTTTTTTCCAGTAATCTTTAAATATTTCTTCTTTTATATCAATAATAATATCGCTTGCGTTAACAATCCTAATGTCGTTTGTTTCATCGCCGTAAGCTTTAGGAACAACAAAAATCACTTCCACTCCATTTTTTAATAACCCTTTTGTAATCCCCAAACACGCGGTACCAAGACCTCCTGTGATATGAGGCGGAAATTCCCATCCAAACATTAATACTTTCATGTTTTCCTTGTATTACAAATTTATATTTTATTATTTTGAATACTTCTCGATTAATTTACCTATCCTCAGGACTTCTGCTACACTCCATGCCTGAGAAATTGCGCCGCCGGCTTTATGAGGAGGGTCTCCGTCATAAATTTCCGCAATACTGCCAACACCATATTCAGTTATTGTATCCTTAAAACCATCATATATTCTTTTAACAACTGCCAGTCCGCTTTTGCCATTTATTTTCAAATATCCTTCGGCAAAATGCCCAATAAGCCATGGCCAAACAGTTCCCTGATGATAAGCCGAATCTCTTGCTTCCGGATTTCCACAATATGTTCCTTTATAATTTGCATCACGCGGCGATAATGTTCTTAATCCTCTTGGTGTAAGCAACTCACTTTTTGTTATATCTAAAACTAATTTTCTTATTTGTTCACTTACCACAGAATAGGGCATTGAAGTGGCAATAACTTGATTAGGTCTAACCGCCCAGTCCTTAAAATCGCCACACACATAGTCGGCGAGATAACCTTTTTCTTTACTCCAGAAAGTTTCTTTGAACGAATCTATAATTAATCCTGGTAAATGTTTCCATTCTTTTATAAAAGTTTTGTTTTTTGCAAGCTTTGCAACTTCAAGAGAAAACATTATAGCATTATACCATAGCGCATTTATTTCAACGCAATAACCCACACGCGGTGTAACGGGCTTTCCTGCGACAATTGCGTCCATCCATGTTAAAGCATATCCATTATCACCTGCAAAAATAAGCCAGTTGTTGTCCATTTTAATATTAAAATCAGTTCCGAACCTGTATCCGTTAAGAATCTGCAACATTTTTTTACCGTATTCATCCCAAATCTTATTTTTAGTATCGGTATACTCGGCATATTGTTGTAACGCCCAGAAAAACCAAAGCGGAGCGTCAACGGAATTATAAGGAACTTCCTGACTGCCTCCGATGTTAGGAAACAGCGGACCTTTTAAATCGGAAATCATGGAATCAATAACTGCTTTGCAAACTTTAGGTTTTCCAGTAGCAAGAGTTAAACCGGGTAAGGAAATAAAAGTATCTCTTCCCCAGCTTCCGAACCATGGGTAACCCGCAATAATTTCAGTTTTTTTATCTCTTTTTACTATGAACTGTTCCGATGAATTAAGCAAACAATTTTCAAAACTATTTCTGGGAATTCTTTTGCTTTCATCATTTTTAAATATTGCACTTAACTTTGAAGGCACAGCTTTTGACAAGCCCGCAGAAAACACAACGCTTTCACCTTTTTTCATTGACAATTCAAAATATCCCGGAATATATAAATCTTCCTGATAATCGTAGCCCCTTTCTCTTTCTTCCATATATTCCACATTGTAATACCAGTCGGGGGAAGGAACAAATTCGGCTTTTTTTGAAAACTGCATGTGTAAATAAGAATATCCGAGATACATCCGCAACTTTATACCGTTCTCGATTTCTTCAAATTTTTTATCTACATTCACATTTGCCTTTGTAAGCGAATGAACATTTCTGAATGCAAGCAATGGTTTAAATTTTATTTTTATAGGTGATTGAGCTTCTTCTAATGTATATCTGATGAGTAACTTATCGTCATTATGAACAAATAAAAATTCTTTTGATAAAAGCACATTTCCAACTCTGTATGTAAGTTTAGGAATTGAATCATTTGTAAGTGAGCGTATATACTTATGACCTTTAGGATGATATGTGCCAGGAAATTTATGTATGGCAAGATTAAATTCAGCTTCTTTCTGAATTATTGTTTCATCAAGTGAAGAAAGTAATACATGATTACCACCGTCAACCATCTGTTGCGGACAAATCAACAAGCCATGATATTTTCGTGTATTACAACCGATAATAGTTGTACAGGCAAATGAACCCGACCTGTTTGACCTTATTAGTTCTCTATTCAGCGAATACTCTAAGTTTGCCAGTTGGTCTTTTTCAAAATCAATACTTAACATTTTATCTGCTTTTTACAATAAATCAAAAGAAATATTTTTTTTATTTGGTTTCAGTACAAATAACCAATTTAAATCTCACCCAATTCGATTTATATCTTAAATATTTACGATATGTTCTATCAAAAAAACCTAAAACACTCTTAATTATTTGACTGACTTTTTATTATAAATATTCATTTATACGCAAAAAAACAAAAAAAATTTTTTTTATGCAAATTTTTTACTACTTATTTTATTCTTATACAGGACATTTTTAATTGATAGTACAAATTACCATAAATTCCAATAGTTTTTTATTGCCTTTTATTATTATAATACAAACGGTTAAAGATTTTACTTTTTGTGAATTAAAATTGTTTTATTGATAAATTGCTCGTATGGACAGGCACTAATTAGAGTTTGTCCATAATGTCCGATTTCTTCGTTATTCTCGTTTTAAAAACCAGTCATTTACTACAGTAAACTCCTGATTTTTAAAACTTCGAAAGCCTCGAACTCTAACATTCTGAACCAAACTCTCGATTTTAAGAACAGGCACTAATTAATCACTAACATATTAATAAACAGATATTTATTAAACAATGTGGCTGTTTATAGCTTGCAAGAAAATAAAAATATGCCAAAAAGTCCTAAATATTTTTATTTTAAGTGCCAAGTTTGCCGTTTAAACTCAATTCTTTTTAATGGCAAAAGTTTTGATGATGTTTATCGAACTAATATATTTTTAAAGCAAATTTCGTGAAAGTAAAATCAATGATATATAAAAAGAAATAATAAGGTATGAGGTAAGGTGTGTGAATTACGATTAAAAGATTGAAAAAAATACGATTTAAAATATTAATTGTTAGCTGCTGGTTGTCAGAGATAAAACATTAAACTTTAAACTATTTTAAATATTATGAACTTGGATAATTATACAATAAAATCGCAGGAAGCAATTCAAAAAGCACAGGAAATTGCTTTTGGAAATCAGCATCAGTCAATAGAAACAGGACATATTATAAAAGCCATTCTTGTCGTTGATGAGAATGTTGCTCCTTATCTTTTAAAAAAACTGAATATTAATATTTCTTTATTTGAAACAAATATTGATAAAATTATAAACTCGTATCCGAAGGCAGCGGGCGGACAGCAGTACTTGTCGGCAGATGCCAATCATGCTTTGCAAAAAGCTGTTTCATATCTTAAAGATTTTAAGGATGATTTTGTATCAATTGAACATTTGCTTTTAGGATTACTTTCCGTACATGACAACATTTCTCAGCTATTAAAAGATAATGGAATTAATGAAAAAGATTTGAAAGCTGCAATTACCGATTTGCGAAAGGGCTCTTCTGTAAAATCGCAAAATGCCGAAGACACCCTGAATGCTCTTAACAAATATGCAAATAATCTGAATGAGATGGCGCGGACAGGTAAGCTCGACCCTGTGATTGGCAGAGATGATGAAATAAGAAGAATTTTACAAATACTAAATCGCAGAACAAAAAATAATCCTATTCTCATAGGCGACCCAGGCGTAGGAAAAACTGCAATTGCCGAAGGTATTGCTCACAGAATTGTAAAAGGTGATATTCCCGAAAACTTAAAAACAAAACAAATATTCTCTCTCGACATGGGTGCTCTTATTGCAGGAGCAAAATATAAAGGCGAATTTGAAGAACGCCTCAAAGCCGTTGTTAAAGAGGTAATTTCTTCGGATGGTGAAATAATTTTATTTATTGATGAAATTCATACTTTGGTCGGTGCCGGTGGAAGCGGTGAGGGTGCAATGGATGCTGCAAATATTCTCAAGCCCGCATTGGCAAGGGGCGAGCTTAGGGCAATAGGTGCTACAACTTTAAATGAATATCAGAAATATTTCGAAAAAGATAAAGCACTTGAACGCAGGTTTCAGAAAGTTTTGGTTGACGAACCATCAGTTACCGATGCTGTTTCAATTCTCCGTGGGTTAAAAGAGCGATATGAAAATCATCACAAAGTGAGAATTAAAGATGAAGCAATTATTGCTGCTGTTGACTTGTCAAACCGTTATATTTCCGACAGGTTTTTACCCGACAAGGCGATTGACTTAATGGATGAAGCAGCATCAAAGCTGCGGCTCGAAATAAATTCCGTTCCCGAAGAACTTGATGAAGCAGAAAGAAAAATCCGTCAGCTCGAAATTGAGCGAGAAGCAATTAAAAGAGAAAATGATAAGAAAAAACTCGAAGAACTTAACAAGCAAATAGCAAATCTTATTGAGGAACGAAATGCATTGAACGCTAAATGGAGAGCAGAAAAAGAAATTGTTGAAAACATCCAACAGACAAAAGCAGATATTGAAAAATATAAATTCGATGCAGAGCAAGCTGAACGCAGCGGCGAATACGGCAAAGTAGCCGAAATCAGATACGGGAAAATTAAAGAAACCGAAAAAAAGCTCGATGAGTTTATGAAAATCTTATCAGAAATGCAATCTCATTCAGTTATGATAAAAGAAGAAGTTGATGCCGAAGATATAGCAGAAGTTGTATCACGCTGGACAGGAATTCCTGTTACCAGAATGTTACAAAGCGAAAGGGAAAAACTTCTTCATCTTGAAGAAGAACTCCATAAAAGAGTTGTTGGGCAAAATAATGCAATAAGAATTATTTCAGATGCAATACGCAGAAACCGTGCCGGACTTAACGATGCAAAAAAACCAATTGGCTCATTTATTTTTCTCGGAACTACAGGTGTTGGGAAAACCGAATTGGCAAAGGCATTAGCAGAGTTTCTGTTCAATGATGAAAATTCGCTGATACGAATTGATATGTCGGAATATCAGGAACGACACACTGTTTCGCGATTGATTGGAGCTCCTCCGGGATATATCGGTTATGATGAAGGCGGACAACTCACCGAAGCAATACGCAGGAAACCCTATTCAGTCCTGCTTCTCGACGAAATCGAAAAAGCACATCCTGATGTTTTTAATATCTTACTGCAGGTTCTTGACGAAGGCAGATTGACCGACAATAAAGGCAGAACTGCAAATTTCAAAAATACCATAATCATCATGACCTCAAATGTCGGTTCAAACATAATTCAGGAAAATTTTGAGGCAATGAATGAAGATAATGAAAATAAAATTTTAACAAAAACAAGAGATGAGATTTTTAATGTGCTTCGAAAAACAATACGTCCCGAATTTCTCAACAGAATTGACGATATAATAATGTTTTCACCTTTGAAAAAAGAAGAAATCAGAAAAATCGTAGAAATGCAAATTGAACAAATAAGCAAAATGCTTGCTGAAAATCAGATAAAAATAAGCATTACCAAATATGCAATAGAACGACTGGCAGAACTCGGATGGGACCAACTATATGGAGCAAGACCTGTAAAACGTGTTATTCAGAGAAAAATACTTAACGAACTTTCTAAAAAAATACTTGATGGTTCGGTTCATAAAAATTCAACCATACAAATTGATATGATTGATGACAATTTCATCTTTATTAATAAATGATGAAATTTTTAAAAGTCGTAAGAAAATTAGTAGTAAAAAAGCTGTCGGCTTTAATTGACAGCTTTTATAACAGATTTACTTTTTTATTCTCCTGGTTTAATAGCTTCAACAGGACAACAATCAGCGCAAGCACCGCAATCTGTGCATTTATCAGGGTCTATTTTATAAATATCACCTTCTGAAATAGCTTCAACGGGACATTCAGCTATACATGTTCCGCAAGCTGTACAATCTTCTGTTATTATGTATGCCATAATTATTGATTTTTTATGATTATTAAATAATTAAATTTCGATACAAAAGTATTTTATTTTATTTAAAACAAAAAAGTATTTGTTGAAAAATTATCAAATAAAAAACCAAATAACGAATTATCAATTTTTTTATTTATTTTTACTCCACTTTTGAAAACAAAATTTATTTATTAATCTAAAAAAAATTATATGAGTTCTATTGTAAATATTTCAGCACGTCAGATTCTTGATTCAAGAGGAAATCCGACAATTGAAGTTGACATTGTTACCGATGGTGGCATTTTAGGCAGAGCAGCTGTACCATCAGGTGCATCCACGGGTTCACACGAAGCGGTTGAATTAAGAGATAATGATAAAAAATGTTATATGGGAAAAGGCGTTTTGAAAGCCGTTCAGAATGTCAATAAAGTTTTAAACGAAGAATTGAAAGGATTTTATGTTACCGACCAGAACGGTATTGATGACAGGATGATTGAGATTGATGGAACTCCCAACAAATCAAAACTCGGAGCAAATGCAATGCTTGGTGTTTCACTTGCTGCTGCTAATGCTGCCGCACAGGTTACAGGTTTGCCATTGTTCAAATATATCGGTGGTGTTAACGCAAATCTGCTGCCTGTTCCGATGATGAATATTATGAATGGCGGTTCACACGCCGACAACGGAATAGATTTTCAGGAATTTATGATTATGCCTGCAGGTGCTGTTAGTTTCAGCGAGGCATTAAGAATGGGTGCTGAGGTTTTTCATAACTTAAAAAATGTATTAAAAAAGAAAGGACTTTCAACAAACGTTGGCGATGAAGGCGGTTTTGCTCCCGACTTACCGAATAACGAAGAAGCCATAAAAGTAATTCTGAAAGCAATCGAAGCGGCAGGTTACAAACCAGGTGTTGACATTTGCATTGCTCTTGACCCGGCTGCCTCCGAATTTTATATACCAGAAGAAAAAGTTTATCATTTAAAAAAATCATCGGGCGATAAACTAAGCTCTTCTGACATGGTTAACCTCTGGAAAGGATGGGTGAATAAATATCCTATAATTTCCATCGAAGACGGACTGGCTGAAGATGACTGGGACGGGTGGAAACTTTTAACAAAAACCCTCGGCGAAAAAATTCAGCTTGTTGGTGATGATTTGTTTGTTACTAATACCGAACGTTTGCAAAAAGGTATTGACAATGATATTGCAAATTCAATATTAATAAAGGTAAACCAGATAGGAACTTTAACGGAAACGATAAATGCAGTTCAACTTGCAACACAAAACGGCTATACAAGTGTAATAAGTCACCGTTCGGGAGAAACCGAAGATACAACAATTGCCGATTTATCCGTTGCTTTAAGAACAGGACAAATTAAAACCGGCTCCGCTTCACGCACCGACAGGATTTGCAAATACAATCAACTTTTAAGAATTGAGGAAATGCTCGCCGAATCAGCACAGTTCTTGGGAAAGAAATTGAAATATTATAATAAGTAAAAATATAGACATCTTAAAAACCCGGACATAAATTTTAATGAGCATTTATAAAAATATATTCATTGTTTATTACTCGGGAACTGGAAATTCAAAAAGAGTTTCGGAATGGATTGCCGGTATTGCCAAAGAAAAAGGACTGAACGTTTTTTTATTTTCATATCAGCAATTCATAAATGAGCCGAAGCCCAAGCTTACAGGTAAAACATTAATCGGATTTTGTTCCGCAACACATGGTTTTAACTTACCCCACTCTTTCATTAAATTAATTTTCAGATTCAAATTATATCGTAATTCCGATGTGTTTATTATAAATACAAGAGCAGGAACAAAACTCGGCAAATTATTTCTACCAGGATTGAGCGGTATTACACAATTTTTACCTGCATTGGTTTTAATTTTTAAGGGATATAAAGTTGTGTCTATGCTGCCTGTTGACTTACCTTCAAACTGGATTTCCGTGCATCCCGGATTAATGGAAAAAGTTGTGAATTCGATGTATTTGAAGTGGAAAGAAAAAATAAAAGTGTTCACCGAAAATATTTTAAACGGTAAAAGAACATATATAGATTCCTTTATATATCTTCCTTTCGATTTGCTTGTTGTTCCTATTGCACTTGGGTATTATTTTGTAGGGCGTTTTGTATTGGCAAAAACATTTATTGCTTCCTATAAATGCAATAAATGCGGAGTTTGTATTGAATCGTGCCCAACGAAATCAATAAAATATGTTGACGACAGACCATACTGGAAGTTGACCTGCGAAAGCTGTATGCACTGCATGAATTACTGTCCGCAAAGAGCAATTGAAACACCGCATAGTTTTGTCATACCTTTGATATTTATTATAAGTTTGATAATAAATCCTTTTGTAGCAAAGCAAACATTAATGATAATAAAAAATTACTTTTATTTTTCACAAAGGTTAAGTGAAAATATAATATCTGTGGCAGGGATGCTTGTTACCGTATTTTCTTTTGCATTAACATATTATGTTTTGCATTTTCTTTTGCGGTATAAATATTTTAATAAACTAATAACATACACTTCACTAACAAAATATAATTTCTGGCGGCGATATAAGATTCCGAATGAAAAAAATTAAGCAGAAAGAAAAAATATTTATATTTACTTTTTTAAATAAAAAAATAAGCGGACTTTTTTGAAAAAAGTTTTAATAATAACATATTATTGGCCTCCGGCTGGTGGAGCTGGCGTTCAGCGTTGGCTGAAGTTCACAAAATACTTGCGTGATTTCGGATGGGAGCCGGTAATTTACACTCCCGAAAATCCTGAAGTTCCCGAAGAGGATAATTCATTGCTGAAAGATATTCCAGAAAACATCACAGTATTAAAGCTACCTATATGGGAGCCGTATCATATTTATAAAAAAATTATCGGACAAAAAAAAACTCAGAAAATAAATTCGGCATTCCTGTCGGAAACGAAAAAGCCAAAGTTTACCGAGCAAATATCTGTCTGGATTCGCGGTAATTTTTTTATTCCTGATGCACGTAAGTTCTGGATAAAACCTTCAGTTAAATTTCTTTCAACGTCCTTAAAGCAAAATCCGGTTGATGCAATTATTTCTACAGGTCCTCCCCACAGCATGCATCTTATAGCTTTGCAATTGCAGAAAAAATTAAATATCCCATGGCTCGCCGACTTCCGCGACCCGTGGACAAATATTGATTTTTACAAAGACCTGAAGTTAACAGGACGTGCTGATAAAAAACATCATAAACTTGAACTTGAAGTTTTAAAAAATGCTACTTCTATTATTACTATTGGTAAAACAATTGCCGGAGATTTTAAAAATATTTTTAACCGGAAATATGAAGTTATAACAAACGGTTATGACACCGATGATGTGGCAATTGGTAATATTGAACTTGATAAAAAGTTCAGCATCGCGCATATCGGCACACTCGTCAAAACACGCAATCCTGTTGCTCTCTGGAAAGCATTGAAAGAGTTAATCCAAAATCAGGAGTTTGCAGATGCACTTGAAATAAAGCTTGTCGGCAAGGTTGATTATTTTGTAAAACAATCAATAGAGGAATTTAATCTTACGGAATTTATCAAAAGAATAGATTATATGCCTCATTCGGAAGTTATAAAATTTCAACAGGAGTCGCAGGTTTTACTGCTTCTGATAAATGACACACCTAATGCGAAAAGTATTCTCACCGGAAAATTTTTTGAATACCTCTCTGCAAAACGCCCTATATTATGCATTGGCACAACAGAAGGCGATGCAGCAGAAATATTAAAGGAAACAAATTCGGGATTGATTTCGGATTTTAATGATGTAGAGATTCTGAAAAAAAATATAATGGAATTTTACAATAAATATAAAGAAAATAAACTTGTATCAGAAAACAAGGGAATTGAAAAATATTCGAGATTGGAATTGACAAAGAAATTAGCAGTAGTGCTTCATAATATCGCAAAAAACATTCATTATTAACCTTTTAAAATATAAAAAAAATATCGAACATCGAACACTGAATGTCGAATATCGAAGTTTATTTCATAACATCTTACTTCGTACATCGTACTTCAAATTCTTTAAAAATAAAATATACTTAAAAACAATGAGAATAATTTCAAAAATAATAATTACAACGCTTGCTGTTTTTTTTGCAGCATGGGTTCTGCCGGGTGTTTCAATTGATAAGTTTACCACAGCTATTCTCGTTGCAATAGTATTGTCGGTACTGAACAATTTTCTTAAACCGATATTGATATTTTTTACTATTCCCATTACATTTTTCACTTTCGGGATTTTTCTACTTTTTATAAATGCTTTTATGATAATAATTACAAGCAAACTCGTAAATGGTTTTTATGTTGGCAGTTTCGGGCAGGCATTCTGGTTCAGCATAATTGTTTCGGTTGTTTCTTCCGTTCTCGAAATGCTTGATGCAAAATTCAGAAATGATTAATTATAATTTGACCATAAAGCAAAAAATATGAAAATTAATTTATATACAGAATGATTTAAGACAATTGATGAAAACTATATGCAGCAATGAGCACAATGAAAAAAAAATTTCCGCAAGGATTCTAAAGTGTCTGAAAAGCGCATGGAGACCTGCTTTTAAATCTGCGTTCTGGTTTTTAAAAATAACTATTCCTATTTCGCTACTGGTTACAATACTTAATTTTTTCGGAGTAATTGAATGGGTTGCCGGATATTTATATCCTGCTTTTAAATTAATAGGGCTTCCCGGAAAATCGGGATTGGTATTTATTACAAGCATTCTACTGAATATTTATTCTGCAATTGCAGTTATTGTGAGTTTAGAATTCAACGTCAGGGAAGCTACCATTCTTGCGTTGATGTGTTTGATTGCACACAATCTTATTGCCGAAACAATCATTCAGACAAAAACCGGCTCTTCTGCTTTTAAAATGGTGGCTTTGAGAATTACCACAAGTATTCTTGCTGCCATATTTCTGAACTGGGCTTTGCCTGCGGAACTTGCACAAAAAATAAATCAGCATCAGCAGATTGCGAAAATGCTCGATTTTGCAGGTGTCATGAAATCATGGATTACAAACACTATAATTCTTTCTGTAAAAATTATTGTTCTCGTAAATCTTTTAATGCTCATTCAGAAAATACTTGATGAATTTAATTTATTTGAATTCATATCGAAAATCATATCTCCTTTTTTAAAAGTGATGGGGTTACCCCAGAAAACAGCTTTTCTATGGATTATTGCAAATGTGATAGGTTTGGTATATGGTGGAGCAATAATGATAGAAGAAGTATCGCAGGGTAAACTCATGAAAAAAGACGCTGATTTATTAAATCATCATATTGGAATTTCTCATTCTACGCTTGAAGACACATTGCTGTTTATGGCAATTGGAGTGCCTGCTTTCTGGATTGTTGTGCCCCGCCTTGGTTTTGCCATGGGCGCAGTGTGGTTAAACAGATTTTATTCTTGGATAAAAAATACCACAGATTCACAGATTAAAGTTGTGGAATAAGTATTAACTTTGCAAAAAAATCGAATTTATATATAATGCGGATTCATTTGATAGCAACTGGAGGCAGTGTAATGCACAATTTGGCAATTGCATTACACAAAAAGGGATATTCAGTTACCGGCTCCGATGACGAAATTTTTGAGCCTGCAAAATCGCATCTTGATAAGTACGGATTGTTGCCAAAAAAATGGGGATGGTTTCCTGAAAACATTACAAAAGACATTGATGTTGTTATTTTAGGGATGCATGCGCGTGGATATAATCCAGAATTACTGCAAGCACAGAAATTAAATTTAAAAATATATTCTTTTCCCGAATATATTTACGAGCAGTCGAAAGAAAAAATGCGCGTTGTAATAGGTGGCAGTCACGGAAAAACTACTATAACTTCAATGATAATGCATGTTTTGAATTATCATAAAGTTGATTTTGATTACATGGTGGGCTCGCAGTTAGAAGGTTTTGACACGATGGTTAAACTCACCGAAAAAGCTCCGTTCATAATACTCGAAGGCGATGAATATTTATCTTCCGCAATTGACCGTCGTCCTAAGTTTCATTTGTATAAACCTCAACTCGCTTTGCTTAGCGGAATAGCATGGGATCACATAAACGTTTTTCCAACTTTTGAAAATTACATTGAACAGTTCAGGATTTTTATTGAACAAATTGATGATGGCAGAACTCTGGTATATTGTAAAACTGATGAAAATGTTGTGAAATTGGTTGATGAAATTGAAAAGCCGATAAATAAATTTTCGTATGGCATACCTGAATATGTTATAAAAAATGGAATTACATATATTATACGCAAACGAAAAGAAATTCCGTTGAAAATTTTCGGCAAACATAATTTACAAAATCTAAACGGTGCGAGGGTGATTTGCAACCAACTCGGAATAGATGACATGAGCTTTTACGAAGCAATGCAGTTATTTAAAGGTGCTGCAAAACGATTGGAACTTGTTTGCAGCAATGACAAAACAATTGTTTATAAAGATTTTGCTCATTCACCTTCAAAACTCAAAGCCACTATTGATGCAGTGAAAGAACAATTTCCGGACAAAATAATTGTTGCTTGTATGGAGCTTCATACCTTTAGCAGTCTGAGCTCAAATTTTCTTTCAGGATATGATGGAAGTATGAACAAAGCTGATGAGGCAATAGTTTATTTCAATCCCCATACAATAGAACACAAGAAACTGCCTGCACTCACTTCTGACGATATTAAAAAATCATTTAATAAAAATAATTTACTTGTTTTTAATGACTCGGTGAAACTTGGTGAAACATTAGTGAATTCTGACAAAGAAAACAAAATATTTTTACTCATGAGCTCGGGGAATTTCGACGGCATTGACTTTGAAGAGCTGGGAAAGAAACTTACATCACAATAAATATTTTTTTTAATTTCATGGTTAAGAAAAAAATAATATATTTATAAAAAATTTAAACAAAAAACCTTAATAAATCAAGGAGGATTAATATGAGAAAAACATTTACTATCGTACTTTTTTTATCCGTTTTATGCTTTTATAAAGCAGAATCGCAATGGATACAAACAAACGGAATATTTGGCGGTGATATTTCAAGCATTGTCATTCAGGACACATTTATTTTTGCCGGAGCACATGGTAATGGTGTTTATGTTTCCACCGATAATGGCGTAAACTGGGTTTTAAAAAACAACGGATTATCGAATACAAATGTTAATGTTGTTGCCGTTAACGATACTAATATTTTTGCAGGAACTTACGGAGGAGGATTATTTTATTCTCACGATACCTGTAAAATATGGACATCGCGAAGCAACGGACTGCCCGCATTGACAATTGTAAATGCAATAGCAATCAAAGATTCATTCATGTTTATTGCCACCGAAAAAGGTGTTTACATGTCTCTTGATACCGGAAAATTATGGGTGAGAAAAAACAAAGGTCTTGCCGATTCTGCAGTAAAAACTATCATTATTAAAGGTACAAATATTTTTGTGGGAACATGGAATGACGGAGTTTATATATCAACTGATACTGCAAAAAACTGGGTGCAGAAAGTTAACGGACTTACAAATACAATTGTTAATCATCTTGCAAACGACAGCACAACAATTTATGCAGCTACAGTCGGCAGTGGCGTTTATCTTACTACCAACAATGGTAACAACTGGGTGCAGAAAGTCAACGGACTTACAAATACAAGCATAAATTATATTGCTTTAAAAGATACTTTGGTTTTTGTTTCGGCAGCTAACGGCGGAATTTTCTTTTCTTCAAATAAAGGAAACACATGGGTTCAGAAAAATACCGGGCTGCCTGGCTCCAATGTGAATTGCATCACTGCCGATACTCTGAATGTTTTTGCCGGAACAAGCGGCGATGGTATTTATTTATCAACTGATAATGGTGATAACTGGACTGAAAAAAATAAAGGTTTGAACAACAGTAATGTCAATGTCCTTGCGATAAGGGATTCCTGCATTTATGCGGGAACTAGCATGGGTGCGGTTTATGTTTCAAAAAATAAAGGCAGTAAATGGACGCGTTTGGAAAAAGACATGAGCGAAGTTATGGCTCTTGCCATTGACAGCACTTTTATTTATGCCGGAACAGCAAGCAACGGATTATATCTTTCTGCAGATAGCGGAAAAACATGGGTTCAGAAAAATAACGGCATGCAGGTTAATGAAAGAGTCGGTGCCATAGCTTTGAAAAATACAAATGTTTTTGCGGGCACTTATAACGGTGTTTATTTATCATCAGATACTTGCAATAATTGGACACTAAAAAATTCGGGTCTTTCAAGTTTGCTTGTGAGTTCTATGTTTGCCGACACTCTGAACGTTTTTGCCGGAACCATTGATGACGGATTGTATGTCTCAACAAATAACGGAACCAACTGGGTGCAGAAAACAAACCATCTGGTAAGTTCGGTAGTGAAAAACAACAATCATATAATGGAAGGAACAGTGAGTTTGGGAATTTATGTTTCCACAAACAATGGAACGTCGTGGATACCCAAAAATACTGGCTTGTCCGATGCCAATATAAATACAATTGCTGTTGATAGCGATAAAATATTTGCAGGCACTAAAGGTGGAGTATTTGTAACTTTTAATTATGGTGATAAATGGGTGCAAGTTAATATAGGTCTTACAAATCTTGATATACGAAGCTTCACTTTTGACAGCACATACATTTATGCAGGCACCGGCGGAGCAGGAGTTTGGAAACGGCTTTTAAAAGATTTCAAATATAGTGTTGATGAATTGTCGTTTATAAAAAATGAAGTGAGCATGTACCCAAATCCTGCAAGTGATAAAGTAATAATTGAAACACCACAAAATATCAGGGAAAATATTTTAACCGTTTATAATCTCAACGGAGAAAAATTAATAAACCGTCAGCTTACACAAAGTAAAACTGAACTTGACATTCGCAATCTGCCTAAAGGAATTTATTTTTTCAGGATTGTAAATGAAAAGGGTGTAGAAGCAAGAAAATTAGTTAAGAATTAATACGGCTCGTTCTTAATGTATAAAACCTACAACTCAATAGATGTCTCAAAAGTATTATTTATAAGCGATAAGACGCAAAGATAAAATATTTATTTTAAACCTTTGCGACTTAGCAACTCTGCGGTAAAATAAATATTTTCATCTTTTAAGACAGCCTCTGTTTTACTTTTTTATCATCTTAATCACTTCATCGGTTTTTATACTTTCTCCCTTTACGATTATATCTGCCTGTTCATAATGCCTTTCTCGTGTTCTTAATTTTTCGGAAATAAAGTCAACTAAATCTTTATCGTTACAATCTTTTATTAGCGGACGTTTATCCTTCCCTTTGTACAGCCGAGCAGCTAAGCTTTTCGGCGACATTTTAAGATAAATAACCTTGCCTGCTTTTTTCATTATTTCCATATTGTCGTAGAAACAAGGAGTGCCGCCGCCTGTGGCAACAACAAATTTTTTTTTAAGAATAATTTTATTAAGTACATGACTTTCTTTTTTTCTGAATGCACCTTCACCTTCGCTTTCAAATATCATTGCAATTGATTTCCCGTAAGTGCTTTCGATAATATCATCTAAATCGATAAATTCGAGTTTTAGCTTATTTGCAAGTTTTTTGCCAAAGGTTGTTTTTCCGCAACCCATAAAGCCTATCAAGAATAGTTTATAGTTTTCAATTTTCAGTTTAGAGTTCTTTCTTTCAGTCATTGGTCAATAGACATTAGTAAAAAATCATTATTTGATATTTATGATAATTGCAATCTGTCAATATTTTTTAAACTTTAAACTGAAAACTATTTTTTTAAACTTGCAATTTACTGCT
Source organism: Bacteroidales bacterium (assembly GCA_041671145.1). Lineage (NCBI taxonomy): Bacteria > Pseudomonadati > Bacteroidota > Bacteroidia > Bacteroidales > Bacteroidales bacterium. The sequence goes on from JBAZBZ010000002.1 coordinate 118,273, forward strand.
TTTATTATTTTTGTACAAAACTTTTTTTTAAAAATCTTGAATCTATTCGATTTTTCGTTTGTTCGAACGTTCGATTATCCAAGTGTTCAAAATATAGATATTTTTAAATCCTAAATCTCAAATCCTAAATCCTAAATTTCATCACTACTATTTTACTATTTTTGCACAAACAAAACAATATATGAGCCCTTTTTTTATTTTTTCTATATTCCTTATTTACTCTGCCCTTTTATTTTTCATAACATGGCTCACTGCCCGCAAGGCGAATAACGACACTTATTTTATCGGCAATAAGCAATCGCCTTGGTATGTTGTGGCGTATGGTATGATTGGCGCTTCACTTTCCGGCGTTACTTTCATGTCGGTGCCCGGCTCTGTCGGAGGAACACAGTTTTCATACATGCTCGTTGTGTTCGGTTATTTATTCGGATATTTCACCATAGCAACAGTATTGATGCCAATGTACTACAAATTAAATCTCACATCAATATATACATATCTCAATCAGCGTTTCGGATTCTGGTCGTATAAAACCGGTGCATTTTTCTTTTTGCTGTCACGCACAATTGGTGCATCTTTTAGAATGTATCTTGTTATAAACGTACTTCAGGTTTTTGTGTTCGACCAATGGGGAATTCCCTTCGGACTTGCAGTTGCGGTTTTCATTCTGCTTATAATTTTATACACATTCGAGGGCGGGATAAAAACTATCGTCTGGACAGATACGCTTCAAACAACATTCATGCTTCTCGGTGTTATACTATCAATCATTTTTATTACAAGAGAACTGAATTTTAGCTTTTCCGAAATCTTTGATTCGGTAAGGCACAGCAAATATTCTCAAATTGTTTTCACCGATTGGCACGACAGCCGGTATTTTCTGAAAAAGTTTTTTGGCGGAATGTTTATTGCCATTGTTATGACAGGGCTCGACCAGGAGATGATGCAGAAAAATTTAAGTTGCCGTAATCTTAAAGAAGCTCAAAAAAATATGTTCACTTTCAGCTTTGTACTTTTATTTGTTAATGCAATGTTTCTCTTTCTTGGTGCGGTTTTATACATCTACGCAAACACAAAAGGAATTGCAATGCCTGCAAAGTCCGATGACTTATTCCCTGTTATTGCTTTCAAGTATTTAAGTCCCGCAGCAGGTTTGATATTTATGCTTGGCTTGATTTCCGCAGCATATCCAAGTGCCGATGGCGCATTAACATCTCTTACAACTTCTTTTTGCGTTGACTTTCTCGGATTAAAGGAAAAAGAAAATCTTTCGGAACAGCAAAAAAAGAAAATCAGATACATTGTGCATTTCAGCTTTGCGGCATTACTGCTAGTTGTAATAATGATTTTCAGAGTGGTAAATAATGATGCCGTGGTTAACTCCATTTTCAAGGTCGCCGGCTATACTTACGGACCTTTGCTTGGCTTATTTGCATTCGGACTTTTTACAAAATTTAAAATTTACGATAATCGCGTCTGGCTTGTTGCTATTCTCTCACCTGCGGCTTGTTATTTCATAAGTTTATATTCAAAAGAAATATTATTCGGTTATGTTTTCGATTTTGAACTTCTGATAATGAACGGGTTTCTTACTTTCGTAGGATTGATGGCTATAAGAAAAAAAGAATGAAATCGGGACGATTTTAAATAAAGTTGGCACTTTCTTAATCCTAAACTAAGGTTTTTATACGATGAAGTGTTCATAACTATGATACTCTTCTTTAGCTATACGAGGAATATGTTAAAAAATTACATATTTTTTATATTACTTTCATTTAGTTATTGTATGTTAAAATATTTTTTTTAACTTTGCACTCCTTTTTAATATTTGAATTATTAAGAAAGACAAAAATTATTAAAAAATAAAACAAAAAAAATGAATCAATACGAAACCGTTTTCATTATGACTCCCGTTTTATCTGATGACCAGATGAAGGAAGCGGTAAGCAAGTTTAGAAATTTTCTTACCGAAAAAAAGGCGGAGGTTGTGCACGAAGCAAACTGGGGATTACGCAAATTTGCTTATCCTGTTCAGAAAAAATCAACCGGATTTTATCATCTTATCGAATTTAAGGCACCGGGTGAACTTATTTCAGAACTCGAAGTAACCTATAAACGAGATGAAAGAATTTTAAAATTTCTTACAGTTAAGCTCGACAAATACGCTGTGAAGTACAACGAAAAGAAGCGTACCGAAAAAAATAAAAAACGTGATGAAAAAACAGATTCGGATAAGTAAAACTTTCTAAAAAATAAATATTATGGCAATAAATCATCAACCCGAAATAAGATATCTTGCACCGCTTGCAGTCGATGTTAAAAAGAAAAAATACTGTCGCTTCAAGAAAAATAAAATCAGATATATTGATTACAAAGACGCCGATTTCTTATTGAGATTTATTAATGAACAAGGTAAAATATTACCAAAAAGATTAACAGGAACATCTTTAAAGTATCAGAGAAAAGTCGCACAGGCAGTAAAACGCGCACGACATCTGGCTTTATTACCTTACGTTGCTGACTTATTAAAATAACAAGGAGGAAAAAAATGCAAGTAATTTTAAAACAAGATGTAAACAAACTCGGATTCAAAGATGAAATTGTAAACGTTAAAAGCGGATATGCCCGAAATTTTTTGATTCCAAAAGGATTGGCAATGTTAGCCGGCGAAACGAATAAAAAAGTTCTCACCGAAACTCTTAAACAGCGTGCTTTTAAAGAAGCAAAAATCAAAAAAGAAGCTGAAACATTAGCAGAAAATCTAAAAAATATTACTGTAAAAGTTGGAACAAAAGCCAGCACAACAGGAAAAATTTTCGGTTCGGTAACATCAATGCAACTTGCTGAAGCAATTAAAAAGCAATTTAATTTTGATGTTGACAGAAAAAGAATAAATATAAAAGAAGAACATGTTAAAGAACTCGGTACATATTCAGCAAATGTGCGACTACACAAAGATGTGAGTATTAACATAAGCTTTGAAGTTGTGGCTGAATAAAAAACTGCTTCTCAAAAAAATAAAACCTCAAGAGTTTTTAAAACTTTTGAGGTTTTTTATTATTACAGGAAGTTATAAATTTATTTCTTATCCCTTTTAAAAAGATAACGAGTAATGAAAATACCGGTGCTTTTATCAGCTCCGTATACTCCCGAAGTTGTTAACATCAACTGCCATCCTTGTCGCGTAAGGTCGGTGATTTTGTCGGTAATGATTTTGTCATTTAAGCGAATGTTATCAAAATTGATACCTACCATACTGAAAAAATTTTCCATTTTAACTTCATCAGTACTTCCATCGGGTTTTGTAGTAATCATACGCGACCTGCCAAGTCCACCCGGAACAACAGATTCAATGGTCGTAATTTGTAAATATTCCTGAGCGTAAATCATTACGCTTCCTAAAAGAAACATTGCAACTAACATCAGTTTTTTCATAATTTTTTTAATTTTAAAAGTTAATAAATAATTAATTTTTTACTATACCAAATTTATACCAAATTTAAAAAATCAAAATAATTTGATAAAAAAGTATACTTTTGTAATATAATAAAATGCATTTTTTCAGTTTGTTTTATTTTATTAATTTTACAAAAAATAAAAATTTATGTCAGGTCACAATAAATGGTCAACAATTAAAAGAAAAAAGGGTGCATTAGACGCAAAGAGGTCGAAAATCTTTTCAAAAATTATAAAAGATATTACTGTTGCTGTCAGAGAAGGAGGTCCGGATATTAATGGAAATGCAAAATTGCGTTTATCTGTTTCAAATGCAAAAGGTGCAAATATGCCGAAAGATACTGTGCAAAGAGCAATTAATAAAGCTTCGGATAAGGACGGCACCGCTCTGATTGAAACAACTTATGAAGGATATGCTCCCAACGGAGTAGCACTTTTCATAGAATGTACTACCGATAACATTCAGCGAACAGTTTCGAATATCCGTTCATATTTTAATAAACGTGGCGGAAACCTCGGAACAAACGGCTCACTGGCTTTCATTTTCGACAGAAAAGGAATATTTACAGTGCCAAAAGGAAATCTTGTGGAAGATGATTTTATCATGGAAATAATTGATGCAGGCGCAGAAGATGTTGTTTTGGAAGACGATGTTTTTACAATTACAACTTCATTTGAGGATTTCGGCTCTATGCAAAAAAAACTCGAAGTAATGAAAATAGATGTAGAAAATGCCGAACTTCAACGAATTCCGAAAACTACTGTTAAGCTTGATAATGAAAATGCACAAAAAATTTTACGACTCGTTGAAGTTTTCGAAGAAGATGAAGATGTTCAAAACGTTTATCATAATCTCGAAATGACTGATGAACTTATGAAAGAACTTGAAAAGTAAACAATAATTAAAAATAAATAACTTAAAAATTAAAACTATGAAAAACAAAAATTTGATAATTTGGGGAATAGTAGTATTATTCTTCATTATTTTGCTTTGGTCGGGCTGTGGCTCTTACAATGGAATGGTAACACGCGAAGAAGGAGTTAAATCTCAATGGTCGAATGTTGAAAATGTTTATCAGCGACGACTTGATTTGATTCCTAATCTTGTTAGTACAGTTAAAGGTTATGCTACTCACGAAAATAAAACATTAACCGAAGTTATTGAAGCACGTGCAAAAGCAACATCTGTGAACATTGACCCGAGTAAACTTGATGCCACAAGCATTCAGAAATTTCAACAGGTACAGGATGGATTGAGCTCAGCACTTAGCAAATTAATGGTGGTGGTTGAACGCTATCCCGATTTAAAAGCTAATCAGAATTTTCTTGAATTACAATCACAGCTTGAAGGAACTGAAAACAGAATTGCTGTTGAACGCAGAAAGTTTAATGAAATGGCTCAGGAATATAATGTTTACATCAGAAGATTTCCTAAAAACATAGTTGCTTCAATATGTGGATTTGAAAAGAAATCATATTTTCAATCGCAGGCAGGAGCAGAAAAAGCACCAAAAGTAGAGTTTTAAATATTTGAACAATCAAATTATTAATTATTATTTATTAATTAAAAATGCATCCTTCAGCCAAATTTTTTACAGATGCTCAAAAAGCATTAATAAAAGAAGCAATTGAAAAAGCCGAGCAAAAAACTTCGGGCGAAATTCGTGTGCACATTGATTCGCATTGCAAAGGCGATGTTTTAGACCAAGCTGCATATATTTTTGCAAAACTTAAAATGCACAAAACAAAATTGCGTAATGGCGTTTTATTTTATCTTGCAATTTCACATAAAAAATTCGCAATACTTGGTGATGCGGGAATTAACGCGGTTGTACCGAAAAATTTCTGGAACGATATAAAAAATAAAGTGATTTCGGATTTCAAAGAAGGTGATTTTACAGAAGGATTGGTTGCAGGAATTGAAATGGCAGGACAAAAGCTGAAAGATTTTTTTCCATATAAAAAAGCTGAAGATATAAATGAACTTGCAAATGAAATATCTTTTGGAAAACAATTAAAAAATTAAAATACAAAATTAAATGAAATATTATTGCATCGCATTTAGGCAATTTATAAAAAATGTTTTTAGCATTGGGTTTTTAGCATTGGGATTTATTTTATTTTCATTTAATTCGTATTCTCAGGATGATATTCCCGATGCACCAAAACAACAAAGATTAGTAAACGACTTTGCAAATTTTTTAAATCCTGATGAACAAAATTCACTTGAGAGAAAATTAGTTGCATTTGATGATTCAACATCAACACAAATTGCAATTGTTATTGTTAAAGATTTGAACGGCTACGAAATTGCCGATTATACTAATCGTTTAACAGAAAAATGGAAAAAAGAAGGCAAGGGAATAGGACAAAAAGAAAAAGATAATGGGATATTAATTTTAATAAAGCCAAAAAATAATAATGAAAGAGGAGAAGTAAATATTTCAACAGGTTATGGACTCGAAGGAATAATACCTGACGCAATATGTAAAAGAATTGTTGAAAACGAAATAATTCCGAATTTTAAAGAAAATAAATATTACGAAGGACTTGATGCCGCAACAAATGTGCTGATGAGCTTAGCAAAGAAAGAATTTTCGGCAAGTGATTATTCAAAAAAACACGAAATAATAGTTTCTCAAAATAAAAGTTGGGTTCCTTTTATTATAATTGCTCTTGCCTTTTTATTTTTCGGAATATTCAGAATAGCCGGTGCACACTCGTATGCCAGAACAAACAATCTTACATTTTGGGTTGCATTTTGGTTGCTAATGAGCAGCAGCAGCAGAGGTGGCTCTTATAATAATTTTAGTTCAGGTGGTGGTTTCTTTGGCGGAGGCGGCGGATTTGGTGGGAGCGGCGGATTCGGTGGATTCGGCGGCGGAAGTTTCGGCGGCGGCGGAGCCAGCGGAAGTTGGTAAATAAAAATAGCTATGAGCTATGAGACACGAGAAAAAATATCGAATGTCGAAGTTTAAAATGGTTCCTTTTTCTGCGTAACTCTGCTATAAACATAAAAAAAATTAACCGCTGAGACGCAAAGATGCAGAGAAATCAAATTTCCGAAACTTTAAACATTAAACTTCAAACTTTAAACTATTTTAATATCGAACATCGAATAATGAATATCGAATGTCGAAGTTTAAAATGGTTCTTTTTTCTGCGTAACTTTGCGTGAAACTCAGCGTAACTTCTGCGAGAAACTTATAAAAAAAATTTAACCGCAATGCCAATAAACTACTGAGTACGCCAAGTTTTACGAAACTTTAAACCTTAAACTTTAGACTTTAAACTATAAAAACAAATGATAAATAAACTGTATTTATTTTTTCTGCTTTTTATCTTCACCCCTATTTTTGTTTGTGCTCAATCTGAAAAAGAACTTTTCGATAAGGCAATGGAAAAATACAATAAAACAGAATACAAAAATGCCATTGACTTATTCACGCAGGCAATTGCAAAAAATAATAATTTCAAAGAAGCAATTTTCAACAGGGGAATATCTTACCAAAAAATTAAAGAATATAACAATGCTATAAATGATTATATGAAATTTCTCAGCATTGACTCAACAAATTTTATGACATGCTTTAATCTTGGCGTTTGCTTCGATATGATTGGCAAGAGCAAAGAATCAGTTAGAGCATATACAAATGCTATTCAAATAAACCCAAAAGATAAATATGTATATTTCAACAGAGCATTTATGTATGACAAACTTAATTTATATGATAAAGCAATTGCCGATTTTAATAAAGCAAAAGAACTTGACCCGCTGAATACACAGATTTATTTCAGCATGGGAGTGATTTATGACAGAATGAATCAGATAAATAAAGCAATAGAATGTTATACAAAAGCAATAGGCATTAATAAGAAATTTACAAATGTACTTTTCAACAGGGCATTTGATTACAACCAGCTCGGAGAAGATGAACGTGCAATTGATGATTATTCTTCAGTGATAAACATTGACCCTGTTTTTGCAAACGCTTATTTCAACAGAGCATATACTTTCAGCAACCTAAGAAAATATAAAGAAGCAATTGATGATTATTCAAAATCAATAGGACTTAATTACAAACTCACCGATTCATACTTCAACAGAGGGTTGGCAAAAGCTAACCTCGGAAATTTTATTGACGCATGCGCCGACATTAAACAATCTGCTGCTATAGGCGATGAAGAAGCAAAAAAATATTTGAAGCAGAATTGCAAATAAATTCCTCTATAATTTAAAGTATAAAATCTTTTATTGTCAATAGTCGTATATAACTTGTCCCGAGAGCAAAGCGATTCGGGATTACTCATTAATGAAAATCGTTATTCAATATTGACAAACAGCCACATTAAAAAAGCAGGTAAAATTAGGTTTTTAGAAAATCGTGTTTTATTTTTGCCTCTGTTATTTTAAAAAAAATCTTGGAAATACCATTAAATTATACTGAAATGCAGGAAAAATATGTTTTAAAAAATCATGTGCGTGTTGTAACGGCAGCATCGTTGTTTGATGGACACGATGCATCAATAAATGTTATGAGAAGAATTATTCAAGGCACAGGTGCGGAAGTTATTCATTTAGGTCATAATAAATCCGTTAAAGAGATTGTGGATTGTGCCATACAGGAAGATGTGCAAAGCATTGCAATTACTTCATACCAAGGTGGACATCTCGAGTTTTTTAAATACATGTATGATATGCTGAAAGAACAAGGTTTTGGACATATCAAAATTTTTGGCGGCGGCGGCGGCGTTATTTTACCCGATGAAGCTGATGAATTACATAAATATGGTATTACAAGAATATATTCACCCGATGATGGCAGACAGATGGGTTTGCAGGGAATGATTAACGATTTACTTGAAAAATCTGATTTTCCCACAGGAACAAATTCCGATGTTGACATAAAAAAAATTGAAAATAAAGAAATAAAATCCATAGCACAACTAATATCTGCTGCTGAAAATAATCCCGATAAAGCAAAAACGGTTTTAAATGAAATAGAAAAAATTGCAAGCAGTAAAAAAATTCCTGTGATAGGAATAACGGGAACAGGCGGAGCAGGAAAATCTTCATTGGTGGATGAAATTGTAAGAAGATATTTACTCGATTTTTCTGATAAAACAATTGCAATAGTTTCTGTTGACCCATCGAAACGCAAGACAGGCGGAGCATTACTCGGAGACAGAATAAGAATGAACTCAATAAACAACCCTCGGGTTTACATGCGTTCGCTTGCTACCCGCCAGTCAAACCTTGCAATGTCAAAATATGTGAAAGATGCAGTGAACATTTTAAAAGTTGCCAATTACGATTTAATCATTCTTGAAACATCAGGAATCGGACAATCGGACACCGAAATTGTTGACCATAGCGATTTGTCAATGTATGTTATGACTCCTGATTATGGAGCTGCCACGCAATTGGAAAAAATTGACATGCTCGATTTTGCCGATATTATTGCACTCAACAAATTTGATAAACGCGGAGGATTGGATGCTTTGCGCGATGTAAAAAAACAATTTGCACGCAATCATCAGCTTTTTGAAATAGACATAGAAACTCTACCAGTGTACGGAACCGTTGCATCACAATTCAACGATTATGGAGTTAACGGGCTTTACGTAGGTTTACTCAATAAAATAAAAGAAAAGACAGGAATTTGTTTTAAAAGTTCTTTTGAAATGTCGAATGAAATGCCGGAAAAGATACTTATAATTCCTTCGAGCAGGACAAGATATCTCTCGGAAATATCAGAAACAATAAGGGAATACAACAAATGGAGCAATGAACAGGCAGACGTTGCTCAAAAACTATTCGGAATAAAACAATCAATTGAAGCAATTGAAAAATTAAACACTCCGAATAAAAAAGAAAATGAGAATACAAAAAAGCAACTTGAAAATGTTTATAAGGAAATCGAGAAAGAATTAAATGTAAAGAATAAGGAAATACTTGAAAACTGGGAAAAGAAAGTTGAATTATACAAAAACGAATTTTACGTTTATAAAGTAAGAGGTAAGGAAATAAAAATAAAAACATCTTCAGAATCACTGTCGCACTTGTCTATTCCGAAAATTTCATTACCAAAATATAAAAGCTGGGGCGATATTTTAAAGTGGAATTTGCAGGAAAATGTTCCCGGTGAATTTCCATACACTGCGGGCACATTTCCGTTTAAACGCGAAGAAGAAGACCCTACGCGAATGTTTGCAGGCGAGGGCGGACCTGAAAGAACGAACAAGCGGTTTCATTATGTGTCGCAAGGAATGCCCGCAAAAAGATTGTCCACAGCATTTGACTCGGTTACATTATACGGAGAAGACCCTCATGTTCGCCCCGATATTTATGGAAAAATAGGCAACTCAGGAGTTTCTATCTGTTGCCTTGACGATATGAAAAAATTATATTCGGGATTTAATTTATCAAATCCTAAAACATCTGTTTCAATGACAATAAACGGTCCGGCTCCGATTATGGTTGGATATTTCATGAACACCGCAATTGACCAACAATGTGAAACATACATAAAAGAAAATGGATTAGAAAATGAAGTAAAAAAGAAAATCGAAGAATTTTATAAAAGTAAAGGAACAAAGCCACCACATTATCAGGGCGAATTGCCCGAAGGTAATGATGGTCTCGGACTCATGCTTCTTGGTGTTACAGGCGACATGGTTCTTCCGAAAGAAGTTTATGATAAAATAAAAGAATGTACTCTTTCTGCGGTACGAGGAACTGTTCAGGCAGATATTCTTAAAGAAGACCAGGCACAAAACACCTGCATTTATTCAACTGATTTTTCATTAAAACTAATGGGTGATGTGCAAGATTATTTTATAAAAAATAATGTAAGAAATTTTTATTCCGTTTCCATTTCCGGCTATCATATTGCCGAAGCGGGCGCTAATCCTATTTCTCAGTTGGCATTCACTCTTTCAAATGGTTTTACTTATGTGGAATATTATTTATCCAGAGGAATGGAAATTGACAAATTTGCACCAAATTTATCATTCTTTTTCTCAAATGGTATTGATGCTGAGTTTTCCGTAATTGGTCGTGTTGCACGAAAAATATGGTCGAAAGCCATGAAGCTTAAATATAAAGGAAACTCACGTTCGCAGCAATTGAAATATCATATTCAAACATCAGGAAGGTCGCTACATTCACAGGAAATTGATTTTAATGACATACGTACAACACTACAAGCATTGTATGCAATTTATGATAACTGCAATTCGCTTCATACAAATGCTTATGACGAAGCAATAACCACTCCAACGGAAGAATCAGTTCGCAGGGCGATGGCAATACAGATGATAATAAATCATGAATTAGGACTTGCAAAAAACCAGAATGCACTACAAGGTTCTTTTATAATTGAAGAATTAACAGATTTGGTTGAAGAAGCCGTAATGCTCGAATTCGACAGGATTACCGAACGCGGTGGTGTTTTGGGTGCAATGGAAACAATGTACCAGCGTGGCAAAATACAGGAAGAATCACTGTATTATGAAACATTGAAACATAGCGGAGAGTTGCCAATAATGGGTGTAAACACATTTTTATCATCGAAAGGTTCACCGACTCTAATTCCGGGAGAAGTAATACGAGCTACCGAAACAGAAAAACAATACCAAATAAATATGCTCGCACTGCTTCATGAAATTCACAAAGACAAATCGCCTCAAATGCTTGGTAAATTACAAAAAGATGCAGTGAGCAATAAAAATGTTTTTGAAAGTTTAATGGAAGTTTCAAAATATTGTTCATTGGGACAAATTACAAATGCATTGTTTACTGTTGGCGGACAATATAGAAGGAATATGTGAATTTGAAGCTTACAGTTTTTAGTTTTAAGTTTTAACGAATTACCCTATAAAAAGCAGAGATTCCATCTTTTGAAAAGATGGAATCTCTGTTTTGAAATAAATAAAAAACAAAATATATTATTTTGCTTTCTTATAAACAATAGCAGTAAGAGTTTTATCGTCACCGCCCATGTTTACTGATAATGCATAAGGACGACTTTCATCAATTTTTATTTGTGAATTTCCTGCTTTACCTGTCAATTGCTGCAATATAACAACTGCCTGATGAACACCGGTAGCACCAACTGGGTGTCCCCATCCAATTAATCCACCGGTTGTATTAAATGGAACTTTGCCTGTTCGCGAAGTGTTTCCGGCAATAACAAAATCGGGACCTTCGCCCGGTTTAGCAAAACCAATTGCTTCAGTTGCCATTACTCCGGCAATGGAGAAGCAGTCATGACATTCAACTGTACCAATTTCATTTATTGTTATTCCTGCATTATCAAGAGCTGCTTTAACTGCTTTTTCAGTAGTTTCAAGCTTTGTCATGTCGGTTGGATTAGAAGTAATATCAAATGCTGCCTGTCCTAAGCCAATAATTTCAACGGCTTCACTTTTAGGAATTCCTGTTTTTTTCAAGCCATCTTCGGAAACTACGGCAATAGCGGCAGCTCCGTCGGATACTTTTGAGCAATCATAAACATTTATGAATTCAACAAAACTTTTAGCATTTGGTTCGGTTAAGCCGGTTGCTTCAAGGTCTTTTGTTGCATTGTGATGTTCCTGTGCAGTGGGGTCGAGGCGTGCATTTTCAACTGCATTTTTGAACCAAACAGCCATGGCTTTTCTTGTTTTTTCTCTTCCATATTTTTTATAATACTCACCTGCCCTGTCACTGAATTTACCGGGAAAAAAATGAACATGTCCTGTTTTTCTTTCCTTAAACCAACCTGCTCCGGCAAGAATATCGGAACCGTAAACGGCTTTAACTGTATTCTGCACTTCCACACCAAGTGCAAGAACAACATCAGCAGTTTCTGCCAAAACAGATTTTATTGCTGAAGCAAGTGCAAGACCACCCGAGCCACAAGCACCTTCAACTCTTGTTGCAGGTTTCCATTTCAATCCTTCATCAATAGAGGGAATAAATCCTGCGAGATTTCCTTGCCTGTTGTACCTTGCAGCCATAAAGTTGCTGATAACACTTTCGTCAACATTCTTAGCACCGCCGATTAATTTCAGTGTTCCCTGTCCGGCTTCTTTAATGTAATCTTCCAATCCCGGTCGGGCTTTTTTGGGGTTGAATTCTTTTCTTCCTGAGCCCATTGATATGGTGTTGTATCCACCAATCATATATACTTTTTTCCTTAATTTTTTCATAAGATATTTTTTTATTATTAAATAAAATCTAACAATTAAATAAAATCATTTATTGGTCCGTAAGCATGGAAAAATCCAGTTAACAGAACAGTATTCACATCTTCATTTTTTGCAGCAACTTTATCTGAAACTAATTTCAAACCGATTTCTTTTGAACGTTTTAAATAAGCTTTTGCAAGTTCTGCTCCGAAAGTGTTCATTGTTTTTAGCTCACCAAAATATTTTTTAAACACTTCTTCTTTTTTAGGATTGCCGATAACTGCTTTCCACGAAACAAAAGAAGCCGGCATGCTGCCAAGCTTTTCATTGCATTTAGAAGAAAAAGATTCTATTGCAACATATTGTTTTTTATCAATATCATAAATTGCAACGGGCTTACCTTTTTCATATTTCAAAAATCCGTCTTTCTGTGAACCATCGGAATTTTGTCCGCCTCTTACACCTGCTTCCATGTATTTATCAAGCAAAGGACTGTGTATGTCCTCATCTTTAACATGAGGATTCATAACTTGCATAATATATTGGCAAACATCAACACCAACATAATCTATCAACTGAAAAATACCCATCGGGCGGATAAGATAATCCTGTGTTACTTTATTTATTGTATAAACAGCTTCAACAAACGACATTTCCTTTGTCAACCGCTGCACTTCATTCATTCCATAAATAGCATCGCGCATAAAATGACCATTGCCAACGAATCCGGCGAAATCATTTGATGGCACAACAACTTTTCTCAGATTCTTTGCGTAGCTCAAAGCGAATTCCGCCAAGTCGGGAACAGTTGTATTTGCTTTAATAACCTCAACAAGCTTTTGAACTGCCGGTGGATTGTAGAAATGAAATCCTATTATTCTGCCCCCAAGCTTTGCTTTCTGGTCAATTTCATTTATTGGAATAGAAGAAGTGTTTGTAAGAAACCAAGGTTGTTTTTTATTATTCTCATTTATTTTTGAGAATAATTTAACTTTTAATTCAGGATTTTCGCTTGCTGCTTCAAAAACAACATCCGATTCGTAAGTTGATTCGATTGTTGTAACAGGTCTCACAATACACATTACATCCTGAACATATTGGTTTATGATGTCACCGTTTTCTATAAGGTCTTCGCGGCTTTCATAAGCTTTTCTAAGCTGAGAGATTTTCTTTTCAGCAGCTTTCAGAACTTGTGAATTCAAATATTTCACTAAGCCGGTTAAAGCTTTTTGCGATATATCAACAGCATTCAAAACAAATACTCTTGATTTATTTTCGGGTTTAATGCTTAAATCAGCCATTTCCATGGCAGTCAGCAGAACAATCCCGCTGCCCATTTTACCTGCGGCGCCAAGCACCGATACATTTTCCAATTTTCCTGTATAGTCCATAATTTTTTAGTTTTTTTTAATTAAATAGTCTCTGTCCATAAAGTCGAGAGTTTGGTTCAGAATGTCCGAGTTCGAGGCTTTCGAAGTTTTAAAAATCGGGAGTTTACTAAAGTAAATGACTGATTTTTAAAACGAGAATAACGAAGAAATCGGACATTCTGAACAAACTCTAAATAATTACCATTTTGGTGGACGTTTTTCAAGGAATGCTTTCATTCCTTCTCCCGACTCACCATTACCAAATAAAGCTCCGAATTCTTTTGCTTCCAAATCGGATGCAGATTCAAAATCCATAGAAATGCCTTTACGGATAGCTTCTTTTGATTTTTTCACTGCAATAGAACCTTTCGAAGCAATTTTCTTTGCAATATCCATAACTTGTTCAATTAATTGTTCTGGTTCAACAACCTTTTGAACGAGTCCTATTCTGAGTGCCTCTTCTGCTGTAAGCATTTCGCCCGAGCAAATTAAATATAAGGCATTTGCAATACCAGCAATTCTTGAAAACCTTTGCGTTCCTGCATAACCCGGTATTAAACCGAGATTTACTTCCGGTTGTCCGAATTTTGCTTTAGTGCTTGCAATACGAAAATCACATGCCATAGCAAGTTCGCAGCCACCGCCAAGAGCAAAGCCGTTAACAGCAGCTATAACCGGCACCGAAAGATTTTCGAGCCTTCTTAATGTATTTTGTCCTGTTTTTGAAAATGCTGTCGCCTGCGATTGGTTCATATTTGCCATTTCGGCAATATCAGCACCTGCAACAAAAGATTTACCCTCTCCTGTAATGATTAACACTCTAATATCTTTTCTTTCCGAAATGGAATCAAGAAAATTATTCATTTCGGTAAAAAAAATCGAGTTAAGTGCATTCATTGCTTCAGGACGACTAATAGTAACCGTTGCAATCGCATCGATTATGTTGATTTTTAAAATTTTATAATCCATATTATTTGTTTTTATTTTTTTCAAAAATATAAAATTAATTGTTTTTAAAAAAATTTTTTCTGAGTTTAATATTGTTGAATTGCTAAATTGTTGAATTGCTAAATTGTTGAATTGCTAAATTGTTGAATTGACTAATTTCCGTGATAGCTGCCAGTGATTTTCGTATGGATTTATCCGAACAACAAAGTTTATCGGGATTGCTATAACTACAAACCACAAACTATTATTTTTTTGTTAAACTCCCCATCATCGCACTAATTTCATTTTAAAATAAAATTTTTAAAGTGAAAAATTAGATTATTAGAAAATCTTATTTTATTTTTGCTTCGATACATTATTAAAAATATTTTCTCATAAATTATTTAATAACCAAAAAAACCAAAATTATGAACTTTGAATATACAGAAGAACAATTAATGATTCAAAAAGCTGCAAGAGATTTTGCACAGCGTGAATTATTGCAGGATGTTATTGAAAGAGACGAAAAATCAGAATACCCGGCAAAACATGTAAAAAAACTTGCAGAACTTGGTTTCCTTGGAATGCTTGTTGACACAAAGTACGATGGTGGTGGAATGGACACAATATCGTATGTGCTGGCTATGGAAGAAATTTCCAAAGTTGATTCATCAGTAGCAGTGATAATGTCGGTGAACAACTCACTTGTTTGCTACGGGCTTGAAGAATTTGGCTCAGATGAGCAAAAGGAAAAATATTTAAAACCACTTGCACGCGGCGAAAAAATCGGAGCATTTCTTTTATCGGAACCCGAAGCCGGTTCAGATGCCACTTCACAAAGAACACTTGCTGAAGATAAAGGTGATTATTATCTTTTAAATGGAACAAAAAACTGGATAACTAATGCAAACAGCGCATCTGTTTATCTTGTTATTGCACAAACTCATCCTGAAAAGAAACACAAAGGAATAAATGCATTGATAGTTGACAAAAATTCTCCGGGTATAAGTTTAGGACCTCATGAAAATAAAATGGGAATGAGAAGTTCCGACACACATTCAGTAATGTTCACTGATGTTAAAGTTCCTAAAAAGAACAGAATCGGAGAAGATGGTTTCGGATTTTCTTTTGCAATGAAAACTCTTGACGGAGGAAGAATAGGTATTGCTTCGCAGGCATTGGGTATTGCTTCCGGTGCAATGGAAAGAGCAATACAGTATTCAAAAGAAAGAAAGGCATTCGGTACGGAAATCTGCAATCATCAGGCAGTTGCTTTTAAACTTGCCGATATGGCAGTGAAAGTCGAAAATGCAAGAAATCTTTGTTTAAAAGCTGCATGGCTTAAAGACCAACACCAACCTTACGGCATTATGAGTGCAATGGCAAAACAATATGCTGCTGACATTGCTATGGAAGTTACTACAGAAGCTGTCCAGATTCATGGCGGATACGGATATGTGAAAGAATATCATGTGGAAAGATTAATGCGTGAAGCTAAATTAACTCAAATATACGAAGGAACGTCCGAAGTTCAGAAAATCGTAATTTCGAGAAATTTATTAAAATAGTGTCATTAGATAAAAGAAAAAAAACCTGATAAATGAAATATAATTTATCAGGTTTTTTTATTGTAAGGTTAAGTTTATTTTTATGGGAATGAGATTTTAAAAGATGATATTAAATAAGATTGCTGCCTGCAAGAAGCGAAGCGTATTTATTCATATTTAAAAACTTCAATTTCTCCTTTTAATACACCAAGAGCATTAATTGCAAGTGCTTTCATTTCATCTTCTCCGGGATAAACAAAAACAGGCGCAATAAATTCAACTCTTTCTTTTATCCAGTTCACGAAAATCTCATCATAAGCTACTCCTCCTGTAATCAATATAGCATCAACTTTTCCGAACAAAACAGCACTTGCTGAACCTATTTCTTTTGCTATTTGATAAGCCATTGCTTCATAAATAAATTTAGCTTTTTTATCACCTTTCCTAATTCTCTCCTCAACTTCCAAAGCATTGTTTGTTCCGAGATATGCAGTTAATCCACCTTTGCCGGTTATCATTTTTTTTATTTCATCTTGAGAATATTTACCGCTAAAACAAAGTTTCACTAATGCTCCGACAGGCAGGGTTCCGCTTCTTTCAGGTGAAAATGGACCTTCACCATCTAATCCCTGATTAACATCTATTACTCTACCTTTTTTATGCGAGCCAATAGTAACACCTCCTCCGATATGAGCTACTATTAAGTTTAAATCTTCATATTTCTGAACCCTTGATTTGGCATAGGTTTTTGCTATGATTTTTTGATTCAAAGCATGAAAAATAGAAATTCTTTCAAATGCAGGATGTCCTGCAACTCGTGCTATATCTTCCAATTCATCAACCACGACAGGGTCGGCGATATAAGCTTTTGCTTTAGGTAATGATTTTGCAATATCCTGTGCAATCAACCCTCCAAGGTTACTTGCGTGCTGACCAAGAGCTTCATTCTTAATATCCTTAATCATTTTTTCATTTACCTCATACACTCCCGATTTGATTGGCTTTACAAGTCCGCCTCTGCCAATAATAATAACAATATTATTAATATTTATTCCGGCATTTTTTAATTCCTCTAATATTATATTTTTGCGAAACTCGTATTGGTCGCTGATTTTTTTAAACCTTCCTATTTCTTCCGCCGAATGTGTAATGTTATTCTGAAAAATACTTTTGTTGTTATAATAAACTGCAATTTTTGTTGATGTCGAGCCGGGATTTACAACTAAAATCAACGGACTATTTTTTCTCTCCATAGTTTAATAATTTTAAAATTATTTATTTCAAATTAATATTTTTGTTTTTATAATTAAACGCACAATATTAAAAAAGTTTGTGGTTTGTAGTTGTTTTTTTTAACAACAAACAATAAACATTTCAAACTACAAACTTATTTCATTGCAGCAGCAAGTGCTATGCTGTTTAATTTTGTTTCATCCGAATCGGAACGTGATGTTAAAACAATCGGGACTGATGCACCGGCTATAATTGCTGCACATTTTGCATTTGTAAGAAAAGCAATTGACTTATAAAGAATATTCGCTGCATCAATATTAGGCAGAATTAAAATGTCAGCATTACCGGCAACATCACTTATTATTTTTTTATGCTTTGCACTTTCAGGATTAATGGCATTGTCCAATGCCAAAGGTCCATCAATTATACAATCTTTTATTTGATTTCGTTGTGCCATTTTTGAGAGTACTGCCCCATCAATTGTAGATTGCATAAATGGATTGATTAACTCAACTGCTGAAATTATTGCCACTCTCGGTTTGTCTATGCCAAGTTTTCTCATGCAATCAACAGAATTTTCTATTATTGATTTTTTTGTATTAATATCGGGACTAATATTAACTCCCGCATCGGAGAATGCAAATAACTTGTGATAGGTTTCAATTTCAATAATTGCAAAATGTGATAATAATTCCCCTTTTCTTAAACCATAATCTTTATTCAATACGGATTTTAGCATGACTGAAGTTGGCACATCGCCTTTCATAAGAATTTCGGCTTTTTTATCACTGATAAGTTTTACGGCAGTATTGCATGCTTCGGTTATATCAGGTTCATTAATTATTTCTATACCTGAAATATCAAGTTTGTTCTCAGCAGCAATTTGCTTTATCTTGACTTCATCGCCGACAAGAATGGCATCAATAATACCTGCTTCTCTTGCTTTAACCACTGCCATTAAAGCATGCTCATCATGTGCCGCAGCAAGTGCTATCGTTTTCTTTTTCGACTTTTTCGCCAGTGCATGTATTTCGGAAATTTTATTTAACATAATTCTTAAGGTTTTAAATTATTATTACTAAAAATTAATCTGTTCTCTCTTATTGAAGAGTTTGTAGTTCGTGGTTTGCAGTTTGTTGTTATTTCAATTTTTAACTACAAACAACAAACATTTTAAACTACAAACTAATTTTATTTAGTATAAAATTCTATCATTTTTATTATTGCGTTTTTACATACTCCACAAAATTCTTTTTTTAGTGATTTCATAATACAATCGCAAGCAGGACGATAAACTCCCTTCGCCTCGTAGCCGCCGCCTTCAAAGACACCTAATTTATTGCAATATTTTTCATCGGGTGGCGTGGGAATGGGCACATCCTTATCGAGCATATTTTTCCACTTCTTACCAAAATCAACCAATGTTGTAAGGTTGGGTTCCCATGGCTCAATGTTTTTCGGATAAAAATCCCTGTATGATACTTCGGAAGTATAATATTCATCAGCCAAACCAGCAAAAGCATGACCAAATTCGTGAACAACAATATAATCAAAAAGGTCATTAGTGGTAACACTTATGGCATACAAGTTATATATTGCACCGCCCCCATATTTATCGGTATTTACCAAAATGTAAATCTGGTCGTAAGGAACATTCGATGCAACATCTCTAACTCTCTTGTTGGCTGCAGTCATTAAATATCTTTCTGTTCCGAAAGTGTAAAAGCTGGAATTAATCGCTGTATTTTTCCATATATTTTCTCCCGGTATGTCAGTGCCCGATTCTTCAGATGTTACTTCAACTGCATTTACATTGAATTTATCCTTCATTTCTTTAAAAGGAGATGCATTGAACAATGCTTTGGTAAACCGTTCACAATCATTTTTAAACTTTTTTATTTCACTTTTTTTGTATCCCTCAGGAAGTATAACTATATCAATCTTTTTGTCAGGGTCACCCGATTTCAATAAATTAAAAACAGGGTAAACAGCTTTCTTTTCTTTTGAGATAAAATAATTTTGAGGGTTAACAAAATATTCAAATTTCTTTATGAATTTTCCATTATTATCAATTGAATAAAACTCTACTTTAATATTTTTTTTAGGATAAGGACATAACACTGTTTCGGAAAAACTTTTTATTGTCTTTTTCGCTTCATCGGTGGTTTGCCATTCCGAAAACAAAGTTGAATATCCATGAGAATAAATAATATTTTGTGTTGCCTCATCAATAACAACAAATTTATATTTACCATAATTGAATGTGTCAATTAAATTCACTTTACTCCCTCCCCAATAAGGTTCTTCGAGCATTTCATCAATAGAATAAGAGTCGGAAACGGAATTGCCGGTATGATAATAATCTATACGCAGAGCTTTGTTTTCAAAGTATTCATCAAATGAAGCATAAGAAAATAAACTAAAAAACAATAAAAGCGATATAAGTGAAATACGCATGGTAATATGTTTTGAGAGTGTTAAATTAAAATATATTTTTCAAATTAAAGAATTTTTTTTTAAAAATAAAAAATTAATCATATCTTTGCAACTAAAATAAAAAACAAATGAATTTCAAATTAAATAGAGCATGGTGGTGGCAATTTACTTTCTCTTATACCGTAAAGGGCTAAAGCCATTTTAAATAAAAATATTGAACGGCTTGTCGGACTTACGGCAAGCCGTTCTTAATTTATAATATAAATTGATAAACTATATACAAAGAATAACATGGATAAAATTAAAATAACTATTAAAACAAAAAAAATACTTGCAGACACAATAACTCCTGTAAGCATTTATCTTAAAGTAAGAGATAAGTTTTCAAATTCCATATTGCTCGAAAGCTCTGATTATAGAGGAAGCATAAACAGTTCTTCTTTTGTATGTTTTCAGCATATTGCCGGTTTCACAGTTGAAAAAAATAATATAATAGAGCAATTTCCCGATGGTACCAAAAAAGAAACAATTATTGATAAGAATGTTTCTGTTCCCGAAAAAATGCAGGATTTCATTAACAAATTTCAGTTCGATAACACTGAACCCGCAGTTTCCAATATAAACGGACTCTTCGGCTATGCAGCTTATGATGCCGTAAAATATTTTGAAAATATTGATATTAATGCAAAAATAAAAGAGGAATATTATGTTCCGGAAATAAAATACAGTTTTTATAAATATATAATTGCAATAAACCATTTTAAAAATGAGCTTACAATTATCGAAAATCTTTTTGGTGATGAAAAAACAAAAATTGAAGAAATAGAAACGCTGTTGAACAACAAGAATTTTGCAACATATCCATTTGTTTCGGTTACCGGTGAACAGTCGAATCTTACCGACGAAAAATATATAGAAATGGTGAAGAAAGGAAAGGAGCATTGTTTCAGAGGTGATGTTTTTCAGATTGTTTTGTCGCGGCAGTTTTCACAAAAATTTACAGGTGATGAGTTTAATGTTTACAGGGCGCTTCGTTCTATAAATCCTTCGCCGTATTTGTTTTATTTTGATTACGGAAATTATAAAATTTTCGGTTCTTCTCCCGAATCGCAGTTAACCATAAAAAACGGAAAAGCTTTCATTAACCCAATTGCAGGAACTTTCAAACGAACCGGCGATGATGAAGCCGACAAGTTATTAGCCGAAAAACTTCTCAAAGACCCGAAAGAAAATGCCGAACATATAATGCTTGTTGACCTTGCAAGAAATGATTTAAGCAGAAATTCGAAAAATGTAAAAGTCGAAGTTTTATCGGAAGTTCAATATTACAGTCATGTTTTGCATTTGGTATCAACAGTTTCAGGAGAACTTGAAAAAGGAACAAATAGCTGCAAAGTAATGGCAGATACTTTTCCGGCAGGCACATTATCGGGTGCACCAAAATATAAAGCAATGCAATTAATTGATAAATATGAAAATCAAAACAGGGGTTATTATGGCGGCTGCATTGGCTGCATAGGGTTTAATGGCGATTTTAATCAGGCAATAATGATACGTTCTTTTTTAAGTAAAAACAACACTTTGTTTTATCAGGCAGGAGCAGGAATTGTTTCCGAATCAAAAGAAATAAACGAACTCAACGAAGTAAATAACAAACTTGCTGCACTGAAAAAAGCAATAGATATTGCAGGAAAAATGAATACTTAATTGAACAATTTTATATCAAAAGAGTTAATTTTTTAAACAATTAAATTTTTAATTAAAAAAATCAAAATTTCAAAAAATGAATAAAATTTTAGTTTTAGACAATTACGATTCATTCACGTACAATCTCGTTCATGCAATCGAAAACCTCACGAAAGAACCGGTTGATGTATATCGCAATGATGAAATAAAAATTGCAGAAGTTGGAAATTACGATAAAATTGTTCTTTCTCCTGGCCCGGGACTTCCCGATGAAGCAGGCATTATGAAAGAACTTATTAAAACTTATTCGCAGTCGAAAAATATTTTTGGTGTTTGCCTCGGACTTCAGGCGATAACTGAAGTGTTCGGTGGCAAGTTGATAAACCTGCACAAAGTTTATCATGGAATTAATACACCCGTAAAAATTATTGATAAAGAAGAATTAATATTTAAAGGTATTCCCGAAACATTCGAAGGCGGACGCTATCATTCATGGGTTGCTGATAAAAATAATTTTCCGGATACTTTAAAAATAACCGCAGTTGATGACGAAGGAATAATAATGGCAATAAGCCACAAACAATACAAAGTAAGAGGTGTGCAGTTTCACCCCGAATCAATACTTACAAAATATGGAAATAAAATAATTGAGAATTGGCTTAAAACTTAACAGTTTATAGTTCTCAGTTTTCAGTTTAAAGTTGAGAAACTGGCAACTAACTGAAAACTATAAATTGAAAACCAAAAACTTTTTTTTATGCGAGACATTTTAAATTATTTATTTGAGCACAAAAAACTGAGCAGGACAGATGCCTACGAAGTTTTAACAAATGTTGCAAAAGACAAATACACCGAAAGTGAAGTTGCTGCATTTTTGTCGGTTTACATTATGCGCAGCATAACCGTTGATGAGCTTGCCGGTTTCAGAGATGCTCTTCTTGATTTATGCCTCAGAATAAATTTATCAGATTACAAACTCATTGATATGTGCGGAACCGGCGGCGATGGTAAAGATACATTCAACATTTCCACTCTTGCATCGTTTGTTGTTGCAGGTACGGGAGCAAAAGTTGCAAAACACGGAAACTACGGAGTTTCTTCCGGTTGCGGTTCTTCAAATGTTATGGAATATTTCGGTTACAAATTTACAAACGACGAATCTGTTTTGAAAAAAGATATTGAAGAAGCAGGTATTTGCTTTCTTCATGCACCATTGTTTCATCCTGCGATGAAAGCAGTGGCTCCGATAAGAAAAAAATTAAGAGTAAAGACATTTTTTAATATGCTCGGACCAATGGTAAATCCTTGTTTCCCGCAAAATCAGGTTATCGGAGTTTTTAATCTTGAACTTGCCCGAATTTATAATTATCTATATCAGCAAACAAATAAGAAATATGTCATCTTACACAGTACTGACGGCTATGACGAAATTTCGCTGACAAGCAATGTGAAATTAATTTTCAATAATTCCGAACAAATAATTTCACCCGAAGAATTTGGATTTACCAGAATAAAACAAAAAGAAATTACAGGAGGCGGCTCTATTCCCGAGTCGGCAAAAATTTTTACTGATGTTCTTGAAGGAAATGGAACAACAGCACAAAATAATGTAGTGCTTGCAAATGCTGCAATAGGAATTAAATGTTTTAATCAGAATAAAAGTATTGCTGATTGCATTGAGAAAGCAAAAGATTCTTTGTTTGGGAAAAAAGCACTTAGTGCTTTTAAAAAACTAATAAAAAATTAATGTTTATTAAAAATGTGGTATCAAAAAAATATCGAATATCGAACACCGAATAATGAATATCGAAGTAAAATTACAACGACTAATAACTAACAACTGAAAACTATAAACTGTAAACTTCTTATGACAATACTTGACGAAATAATTAAATACAAAAAAACCGAAGTAGAAGAAAACAAATCTTTATATCCGGTTAAATTTCTTGAACGAAGTATATATTTTGCTTCCGAAACTGTTTCCTTAAAAAAGTATTTGCTCCGTGAAGATAAAAAAGGAATAATTGCAGAATTTAAAAGAAAATCGCATTCAAAAGGAATGCTCAATGAATATGCATCTGTTGAGCAAGTGAGCATAGGATATATGCAGGCGGGAGCTTCGGCACTTTCGATATTGACCGACAAAAAATATTTTAATGGAAAAAATGAAGATTTGACGATTGCCCGCAAATTCAACTATAACCCCATTTTGCGGAAGGATTTTATTATTGACGAATACCAGATTGTTGAAGCAAAATCAATAGGTGCTGATGTAATACTTCTTATAGCTGCCGTTTTGGAAAAAGAAAAAATAAAGCAACTTTCAGAATTTGCAAAATCACTTAATCTCGAAATTATTTTTGAAATTCATAACAAAGAAGAATTGGAGAAAGTTAACAACAACATTGATATTATAGGAGTAAATAACCGTAATTTGAATGATTTTAAAACTGACATAAATACTTCAATAGAATTGTCAAAAAAAATTCCTGTTGAATTTCTTAAAATCTCCGAAAGTGGTATAAGCTCAATTGAAGCAATTAAAAATCTCAGAAAATGCGGTTTTAAAGGATTTTTAATCGGAGAATATTTTATGAAAACAGCAAATCCTTCAAAAGCTTGTGCGGATTTTATTAAGAAATTAGTATAATGATAAAGATATGTTACTAATGGTTAAAAACTTAAGTATAATTTAAATAAAATTGTTTAACTGTTATATTGCTAAATTGTTAAAAATTAAACATCAACAAAATATTTTAATTATCGCCATTTCCCGATTAAAATTAATCTTTTTTGGTCGTACAATAATTATAAAGTATAAAACATCATTTTAATAATATAACCATTTAAAATAAACAGGTGAAAACACTTAAAATAAAAGTTTGTGGAATGAAAGATGAAAGCAACATCAAAGAATTGATTGCTGTCAATCCAGATTTCATGGGTTTTATTTTTTATAATAATTCAAAAAGATATGTGAATGAAAATTTCGATAAAGCTATTCTTAAAGGCATTCCCACTAAAATAAAAAAAGTTGGTGTTTTCGTAAATTCTGAACTTGACGAAGTGAAATTAAAAAAAGAAAAATACAAACTTGATTTTGTTCAGCTACACGGAAATGAAACTCCCGATTTTTGCAAAAATTTATTCGATGAAAATATATCAATTATCAAATCATTCGGAATATCTGAAGAAAAGGATTTTGAAAAAATAAATGATTATAAAAACTATTGCACATATTTTTTATTTGATACTAAAACCGAAAATTTTGGTGGCAGCGGAAAAAAATTTAATTGGAAACTTCTTGCTAATTATAATTTCTCATTGCCATTCTTTATCAGTGGTGGTATAGATATGGAAGACATCGAAAAAATAAAAGAAATAAATAATTCAATTTTTTTCGGTGTTGATATAAACAGCAAATTTGAAATTAACTACGGTATTAAAGATGTTGAAAAAATAAAATTATTCATCAACAAAATAAAAAACAAATTAAACACTTAATGTACTATAAAAATAATTTAATAAATGCTACAATGCTATGTTCTCAATACATTGAAATAATATCGCCACCTACGGGGCTTATTTTTTATTTTGTTTTATTTCTACCAAAATGTCGCCTCTAACGAGGCTAAAAAGTACCGCAGGTACGATATTATGGTAGAACGAGCAAATTCAAATTTATTAAAGTGCCGTAAGCACGAAATTATAATGCAAACAAAATTTAACCTTAAAATAGCGAAAAAAACAAATGAACTATAATGCTGATAAAAACGGATATTATGGAAAGTTTGGCGGAGCATACATTCCCGAAATGCTGCATGCAAACATAGAGATATTAAAAAATAATTATAAGAAAATTACTACGGACAAAAATTTTCAAAAGGAATATCGTCAGCTTTTGAAAGATTATGCTGGTCGTCCCACTCCGCTTTATTTTGCATCAAGATTATCTGAATATTTTAAGACAAATATTTTTCTTAAACGTGAAGATTTATGTCATACTGGTGCTCATAAAATAAACAATACAATAGGACAAATACTTCTTGCAAAAAAACTAAACAAAAAAAGAATTATTGCCGAAACCGGTGCCGGGCAGCACGGAGTTGCAACAGCTACCGTTTGTGCTTTGATGAATTTAAAATGTGTTGTTTACATGGGCGAAACCGATATGAAACGGCAGATGTCCAATGTAGAACGAATGAAAATGCTCGGAGCAGAAGTTGTTCCCGTACACAGCGGAAATAAAACGCTGAAAGATGCAACTAACGAAGCCATTCGTGATTGGATTAATAACCCCGAAACATATTATTTAATCGGCTCAGTTGTTGGTCCTCACCCCTACCCTGAAATTGTTGCAGGATTTCAGTCAATAATAAGTGAAGAACTGAAAGTTCAGATGAAAGAGAAAACAGGAAACGAAAATCCCGATTGCATTATTGCATGTGTGGGAGGAGGAAGTAATGCAGCAGGAATTTTTTATCATTATTTAAAAAACGGAAAAGTAAAACTTATAGCCGCTGAAGCAGCAGGAAAAGGCATCCATTCAGGTTTTTCAGCAGCTACAACTGTTTTGGGCAAATCCGGAATTCTACACGGAAGCAAAACTCTCATAATGCAAAATGAAGATGGACAAATTACAGAGCCCTATTCAATTTCTGCAGGACTCGATTATCCGGGCATGGGACCGTTGCACGCTCATTTGTTTGATATAAAAAGAGTAAAGTTTATAAGTATTACCGACAACGAAGCTTTGAAAGCCGCAATGCTGTTGACAAGGATGGAAGGTATTATTCCTGCACTCGAATCCGCTCACGCACTTGCTTGTTTGAAAAAAATAAAATTCACAAAAAATAAAAAAGTTGTTATAAATCTTTCGGGACGCGGTGATAAGGATTTGGAGGCGTTTATAAAGTATTTAAAGATTAGAAAATTAAAAGATTGAAAGATTAAAAAAATATCGAATGTCGAAGTTTTTTACTAATGACTAATGACTTAATGACTAATGACTGAAAAAATGAACAGAATTGACAAATTATTTGAATCGAAACACAAAGAGATATTGAATATATATTTCACCGCAGGATTTCCCGAATTAAATCAAACTGCTGAAATCATCAAATATATTACAGAAGCAGGAGTTGATATTATTGAAATAGGAATTCCATTTTCCGATTCGTTAGCTGATGGACCAACAATACAACAAAGCAACGAGAAAGCTCTCACAAACGGAATGACTTTAAAAATTATTTTCAACCAATTAAAAAATATCCGACAATCAGTTGATATTCCTTTGCTATTGATGGGCAGTTTAAATCCAATAATGCAATTCGGGATAAATGAATTTTGCAAAAAATGCAGCGAAACAGGTATTGACGGCGTTATTATTCCCGACCTTCCTTTTAATGAATTTATTGAAGATTATGAAAAAACTTTTGATAAATATGGTATTTACAACATTTTTCTTATCACACCGCAAACTTCGGAAGAACGAATAATAAAAATTGATGCAGCATCAAAAGGATTTATTTATATGATTTCGTCATCTTCAACAACAGGAGCAAAAAATAAAATCGAAAAATCGCAGGAACAATATTTCAGGAAAATTAACCGGCTCAAATTAAAAAATCCCAAATTAATAGGATTCGGAATCTCTGATAATAAATCATATTTAAAAGCATGTCAATTTGCAAATGGTGTGGTTATAGGAAGTGCTTTCATAAAAGCACTATCAAACAGTAAAACAAATTTAAAAACTACAATAAATAATTTTGTAAATGAAATTAAAAATAACAAATTGTTTAATTGTTAAAAAAAAGAAATCCTGAACTTTCATAGCTATAAACAATATAACAATTAGACAATTTAACAATTAAGCAATAAAACATAAAGAACAATGATAAAAATTCTAACAACCAATAACTGACAACAAACAACTAACATTATGATAATTCAATTAAGCGAAAATATTTCAAATAGCGAAAAAGAAAATATTTTTAAAAAAGTAAAAGAAATCGCATACCAAACAAATGAAGTAAAAACTCAGTTTAACAATTACATCATTTGCGTTGGAAGTAATGAGTTTGATATTCGTATAATCGGCAACATGAAAGGAGTAAAAGATGTTCATAGGGTTTCCGATAATTATAAACTTGTTTCGCGAAAATGGAAAGTTAAGAATACCGTTATTTCTCTTGGAGATGGAATAAAAATCGGAAATAATGATTTTACAATTATTGCTGGTCCATGCTCTGTTGAAAGCGAAGAGCAAGTTGACGGCATTATTGCACATCTTGTAAAAAACAAAATAAAAATCATGCGGGCAATGGTTTTCAAACCGCGCAGTTCGCCATACTCATATCGTGGAATCGGAATTGAAGGATTAAAAACCATTTCAACAATAGCAAAGAAAAACGGAATAAAATTAATTTCGGAAGTGATGCAGGTTTCGCAGATTGACGAAATGCTTGATTACATTGATATATTTCAGGTTGGTACAAGAAACACTCAAAACTTCAACCTTCTCGATGCTCTTGGAAAAATTGATAAACCGGTTCTCATTAAACGAGGAATGTCGGGAACAATTGAAGAACTTTTACATTCGGCAGAATATATTTTTTCAAACGGTAACGAAAAAATTATTTTGTGTGAACGCGGCATACGCACTTTCGAAAAAGCATACCGCAATACATTCGACATAAATGTTATTCCAATATTAAAGGAAAAAACCCACCTGCCTGTAATTGCAGACCCATCACACAGCATAGGAATACGTATGTTTGTTGAACCCATTGCGCTTGCAGCAGCAATTGCCGGCTCCGATGGAATCACAGTTGAAATACACGAAGTTCCTGAAAAAGCAATATCTGACGGACAACAATCTTTAAATTTTGAAGAGGCAGAACAACTTTATAAAAACATTAGAAAAACTGTTGATTTGAGAAATAAAATATTTGTGGATATTGAATGAGAACATCAAAGGTATTATTTATAACCGCTAAGACGCTAAGGCGCAAAGATAAAATATTTATTTTTAAACCTTTGCGACTTAGCGACTCTGCGGTAAAGTAAATATTTTCATCTTTTGAGACAGCCTCCATCAGTCAGATTGCTTACATTACTAACAACTTATAATTCGCTTCAATTTATTTATCAGTATAGTTTTTTTATTTAACACAGGTGTTGTGATATTTCCGGAGAAACTTTTTCCTATTTTTAAATATTTTTTTGTAAACGTATTCGAAGTAATACCCCATTTTAGCAGAAAGGTTTTTCTTCCATTATTTTTTTTAATTCGCTTGGTTGATTTAGAACCAAAGTGGTAAACCAAACTATTTCCTTTACCTTTAAACAATCTAACACCTGCTTCAAAAAGTTTTCTTGAAAAATCAGGGTCGGAATACATGCCCGGAGTGAATTCAATGCTCAATCCACCAACCAAATCCCACATATCAACGTGTACGACATTGGGAGGCCAAGTGCTGCCGCTCCAATCATTGACAAATAAATCATGATATTCATTTAACAATATTTCTTCCTTAAAACTCTGAATATCCTGTCCGTAATTTTTTACTATTACGCAGGAATTTCCGGTATCTGTTGGTTCTATCATGGTGCACGACAACATAAAACTTTTACTGCCGATGTGTTCAATTTCTTTATGCAACTCTAAATCCCAGTTTGGAAGCACATACATGTCATCGTTCACATAAACCATGTATTCGGATTTAACAAGTGCTCTGGCAATATTTAAACCATAACATATACCTATATTATTTTTTGAATGTACATAATCTATTTCTTTTTGGTTTTCGAGCCATTCTAATGTCCCATCTTCATCTTCGTTTACTATTACAATAATTTGAATTTCAAAATGAGAGTTTTTAAGTATGCTGTTTATACACAGTTTCAAAAACTCAATATTGTTCCATGTAGGAATCAACACGCTGAATTTGTAGTTAGTTTTATTTGTCCGCTGATACTTAATTATGTTTTCTATCATATTTTAATGATGGTCGCTCATTAGAAGTTTAATTGTTTTTTTATTTTTTGTGTTTTATTGTTGAATTGTCTAATTGTTATGCTACTTAACGTATCATTTATTTCACAACCATATTGGTATCTTTCAGCATTTCATTGGCAGTTTTTATATCCCATTTTTCTTTTATTAAAATTTTATTTTCTTTATCAATAAAAGATGTTTTTTTTCTTCTTCGACTCAGCCGGTTGTAATGATGCAGATACACCCCAAGCATGACATGGCAGGACTTAATATCAACAAATTCCAAGCTTCTTTTTTTTGCTCTCAGAAAAATATCAAAATCTGCAGATTGAATTCTTTCATCCCATTTTCCAATTTTTTCAATACCTCTGCGCGTTATAAAAACATTGCTTCCTGCAATTCCTAATCTTATTACTTTTCCGCATTTTTCAAATCTTCCTTCAGTCCACTCTTTCCAATTGTTGTACATTAACTTGTGAGTTAACTTCAAAACCCACCTTTTATTTCCGAAAAAAAACACAAAAGGATTTTTAATATATTTCCATTTTTTTAGATGAGCATGAGTTATCTCAGGTGTTTCGAGTATTTCTGTGGCAGAGCATGAAGCAACATCAAGTTTATGAAAATTCATAATGCTTATCGCTCTTTCGTCCCAATCTTTTGAAACTATAACATCATTATTAAGAAAAACCATATAATCGTACTTTGCAGCGTCAATCCCTTGGTTCTGGCAATAAGGATAAGAATAATTTCCGTTATTACTTATTACCTTCGCCCCTTTGTCTTCGAAAAATTCGCGGCTGCCATCTGTCGAAGCGTTATCAATTATAATCAGCTCAAAAATATTTTTTGTGTACCGTACAATATTTTCATAAAAAAGCTTGTTCATCTCAAGCTGATTGTGTATTGCAGTAATTATGCTAAGCATTATTATTATCTTAAAATTAAAATGTATTGTTTCTTTTTCTTAAGTTTGCAAAGTTATTAAATTAAACATTAATTATATAATGAAAGAATTTAAAAAAATTTATTCTTATGTAATACCTTACTGGTCTTATGCTTTCTTAAATATATTATTCAACATTATTTCTGTTTTCTTTGCTTTATTTTCAATGACAATGGTAATTCCCTTTCTTGGGATACTTTTCAGAACTCAGCCATTGGTCACAGATTTGCTGCCTTTCGGTTTTTCAATTGAAATAATCAAGCACAATTTTTATTACCTCCTCAGTAAAATCATTATAAACTATGGCGAAACACATGCACTCATAATGATTTGCATTATTGTAACAATAGCAACATTATTTAAAACGGGATTTAATTATCTGGCGAGTTATTTCATGTCGCCTATTATGAATGGTGTAGTAAAAGATATTCAAAAAAAAATATATAATAAAATTCTTATTCTTCCCCTGTCGTATTATTCTGAAGAGCGCAAAGGCGACATTCTTGCCCGCATAACAAATGATGTTCAGGAAATTAAATTTTCGATAATGAGTTCACTTGATATGGTTTTCCGCGACCCTCTGACAATAATTATTTATATTTCGGTGCTCATTTTCATGAGTTTTGAATTATCGATTTTTGTATTGGTATTTTTTCCTGTAAGCGGTTTAATAATCGGAAGAATTGGAAAAACACTTAAAAATACTTCTCTCAGAGGTCAGCATAAAATGGGCGATTTATTATCACTAATTGAAGAAACTTTGGGCGGATTAAGAATAATAAAAGCTTTCAATGCCGAAAATGTTGTAATCAGAAAATTCAAAGCATTGAACAATCAATATTATATAATAATGAATACTGTAACTCGCCAGCGTTCATTATCAACACCAATGGGAGAATTTCTCGGCACACTTGTAATGGTAACGGTTATGTGGTATGGTGGCTCCCTCGTGCTAAGCAAAGAGGGGTCATTGTCTCCCACATCCTTTATAGGTTATCTTATTATTTTATCTCAGATAATACCTCCGATAAAATCCCTTTCAAACGCTATTACAACATTCAAAAAGGTGCAGCTTCAATAGAAAGAATTTCTTACATTATTGATGCAGAAGTTAAAATCATAGAAAAACCTGATGCTATCGCGGTTAATGAATTTAAAAAGGAAATTGAATATAAAAATATTTCGTTTACTTATAAACATGATGAAGAAGAATGGGTTTTAAAAAATATTAATCTTAAGATTGAAAGAGGCAGAACGATTGCATTAGTGGGACAATCGGGCGGCGGTAAAACCACTCTTGCCGATTTACTTCCCCGCTTTCATCTGATTGAGTCGGGAGAAATTTTAATTGACGGAATAAATATTGAAAATTACAAAATTAAAGATTTGCGCGATTTGATGAGCATTGTTACACAGGAATCAATTTTATTCAACGGCACTGTTTTCGACAATATTGCCTTAGGAAAGGATACTGCCATGATGGATGAAGTTATTGCTGCCGCTAAGGTTGCCAATGCACATAATTTTATCATGGAAATGGAAAATCAATATCAGTCGAATATCGGTGACCGTGGATGCAAGCTTTCGGGAGGACAAAGGCAGCGACTATGCATTGCCAGAGCGGTATTGAAAAATCCTGCCATATTAATTCTTGATGAGGCAACGTCGTCACTTGATACTGAATCGGAACGTTTAGTGCAGGATGCAATATATAAATTAATGAAAAACCGAACATCAATTGTAATTGCACATCGGCTTTCAACTATTAAAAACGCTGACGCGATTTGTGTTTTACATAAAGGCGAAATCGTTGAAAAAGGCACTCATACTACACTTCTCGAAAAAGAAGGTTATTATAAAAAGTTATTTGATATGCAGATGTTCAGTTAAAACAGTTTAAAGTTTAAGGTTTAAAGTTTAAGGTTTTTGTTATTTGAGTTTACTACTATTTTTTTATTTTGTTTTCAATTTTAAAAATTTTGAAATTTGCATGTTAATTTTTTTTATTGTTACTCTTATTCTTATGTTCTGAAGTTCAATATGCACGACTTTAAACTTTAAACAAAATAAAATTTAACAACCTCTTGACAATTACTTTATTTTTTTAACAATTAACAATTAACTTTTTCCCCACGATAATGCTGGTATTTGAAAAAATAATTTCAATAAAAAAGCACATTTCGGAACTGAAAGAAGCGAAAAAAACAATTGGTTTTGTGCCGACAATGGGAGCATTGCACAATGGACATATATCACTTATTAACAAAGCAAAAAAAGAAAATAATATTGTTGTATCAAGCATTTTCATAAATCCCACGCAGTTTAACGACAAATCGGATTTCGAAAAATATCCGCGAACTCTCGAAACAGATAAAGAAATACTCGAAAAAGCAAACTGCGATATTATATTTGCACCATCAAAAGAAGAAATGTATCCCGAACCCGATAATTCGAAATTTGATTTCGGCAATCTTGATAAAGTAATGGAAGGAAATTTTCGTCCCGGGCATTTTAAGGGCGTAGCGATAATTGTAAAAAAACTTTTAAAAATCATTGAGCCGCACAGAGCATACTTCGGTGAAAAAGATTATCAGCAGTTTTTAATAATAAAAAAACTGACAAGCATTTTGAATCTTCCCATTCAGATTATTGGATGTCCGACAATTCGTGAAAGTGACGGTTTGGCGATGAGTTCGCGAAATACTCGTTTATCAAATAAAGAAAGGGCAGACGCAGTAAAAGTTTCGCAAATTCTTTTAGAAATAAAACAACTTAAAGGAAAAATGAGTGTTGATGAAATGATTTTTTTTGTAGAAAATGAAATAAAAAAAATACCTCTTTTAAAACTAGAATATTTTGAAATTGCCGACAATACTACTCTTTTGCCAGTAAAGAACTGGCATAACTACGAAGACACAATGGCTTTTATTGCATTCTATGCAGGAAAAATACGACTTATTGATAATGTGAAATTTATTTAAAAACAAAAAAAAGGAGCAACAAAAATCGTCGCTCCTTTTTCGCACTATGAAAAAAAATTAATCAATAATAACTTTTTGAGTCATATTTCCTTTGTCAGTATTTATTTCCATAATGTACATTCCTTTTGCAAAGTTCTTTACATCAATTGCCTGTTTGTATTCACCGTTAAATGTACCTACATTTTCTGAATATATTGTTTCACCAAGTATGTTTATGAGTTTTACTTTTGCATCTTTTACATTGTCAAATGCCACACTAAAGTTCAACATATTATTTGCCGGCACCGGATAAATTGCAAGGGAGTTAATTCCTGTTCTGTCCTGAACGCTTGTTATCGTTTCATACCAGAAACTCCATCCTGCACCTGTAACAGTACTATTTGTTTTGAATTTTACTTTTATTTTAGGAGTATTGCAAGTATAATCGGTAGGTAAACTTGTACCCGAAAATGTTGTAAGTGTCACATTGGGAAGAACATTATTATTAATTATGTCAACATGGTCATTAGTAGCTTCAGTATTAAAAGTAAGCCAGTGAATTAATATTGAAGTAGGAGAATTCGAAGGAGTAATTGTCCATTGGCAGTTTGTGTTGTTATTATAACCTAAGCCATCACCGCTGCCGTCATAAACCGTACCAGTAGTTGCAGTAATATTTGTGTTACTGGCACAGAATACAGGATAAGTTGAATTGTACCTTAAGCGAAATCCATCTCCAACCGTACTATTAGCATCGGATGTAAAGGTTACTAATGCCCATGGCTTTGTTGTAACAACTGAAGGCATAGTACCTGGACTTCCCGAATATTGTCCTAAAATCGGTGCCGCAGTGGTTTTTCCATCATATATTGTAACAACATCACTACCTGATTCTGTATTTAATTTTTCAAAATTTAAGGTCAATGTTGCAATGCTGTCTGTGGGGTCAATCAGCCAGCTGCAATTTGCATTTGGCTGATAGTTTGCATTTCCGCTTCCATCCTCAAAAACACCTGTAGGTGTAGTAAATGTTTGTGAGCCGCTGCAATAAGTAGGATATCCCGCTACTGGTATAATGTCGTAAGCTACCATCTGATTGCTAATAAAATTATATCCACCTGCATTCAAATTTGTTAACATAAAGTACCCGTTATCTGAACCATTCCATCCCCAATTCATGTCAAAGTAATCAGTTCCCTGATATCCATCGCAAACCCATGCATGTCCAGCACTACCGTCATATCCTCCGTAAACCATAGGTCTTCGCACATCGCATTGCGCCCTTAATCTGTTTTTCCACGTTGCATCAGGATTGGTGCCGGGCGAAGTAGCATATGTAACAGAATTTGCATATTTAAAATGTGAAGTAAGCGCATTCGGCACATAACTAATCTGTGTTCCTGAGGCGGTTGCACCATAATGCATGTCCACGCAAACACCGACATGATAAAGCAAAGTAGCCACGGCATCATTGCCCTGATTCCTGAGCATTTGATTCCACAAATATGTAGTTGACCCAGGGTCAACGGTTAATGTTCCGTAATTAGTCCAATAATCAGTATGAGTACCACTATATCCTGTTGTGGGCCACATGTGATAATTCATTACCTGACTTGTTGCAGTTGCAACGCAGCCGGTAAGAGCATGCCCTCCCTCTCCCGCAGCATCAGCAGGACATTTTGAATTATAACCAATACCCTGTGCCCATGTTGTAGCTAATAAAGGTGCTACGTCAAGAATATCTTTCGCATTAATGTCAACATTACCTTTCAGGTATTTGTTCCTTGATGCAGTAACTTCAGGTGTTGCAGCAATATTATTGTCTCTTATGTATGCAACTCCTTTTTTATATGAATCAATAAATAGAGCAAAAGCAGGTGGTTGGTTTTGCGTAGAGTATGCCCCTTGAAAAGAATAACCAACAACAGGCGTTGCAGCATCATCAGCGGTAACAATTATAAAACCTTCATTGTACGGAGTTTTTACGTTGAATATGTATAAGTCGGGAATACCTATGGTCAAACATTCAGTATATGTTTCTGTTAATTTTATTTCACTGAGAGCTACTTTCTGATTAACATGCTTTGAAAATTTATTATACATTTCATAATAGAAATTAATCGCAATCTTTTGTGCTTCTTTAACTTCAATTTTTACGGCAAATGTAAAATTACTTAATACAAATGCTAAAATAATTAAAATGGTAATTTTCTTTTTCATAATTTTGTGTTTTTAGTTTTCAATTTATAATGTAAATATCGTATATTTTTTAGTATAACAAATGTACATATTAAATTTTAAAAAGTCAACTTTTTTGCGAAATTTATAGCTTATTTTTTTACTTATATGTCGATTTATATATATATATTATTTAAAACCAATAAAAACCACTACTTTTCATATTTAATTTAGACAAACAAAATTATTTAAACTTGCGTATTTTTATTAAAAAAAATGATACTCATAAAAAATATCAAAGAACTAATTGGGATTAAGCAGAAACCAATTTCAAAAATATTGGGAAAAGATATGTCAATACTCAATACTTTGAAGGATGCTTTTATTTTTATTGAAAACGGAAAAATATCCGATTTCGGATGTATGTCTGAAAGCAAGCATATTTACATATTAAAAAACAATAAAGAAATAAAACAAATTGATGCGGCAGGCAAAATGGTCTTCCCTTGTTTTTGTGATTCGCACACTCATATTGTTTATGCAGGCAGCAGGGAGTTTGATTTTATTGATAAAATAAAAGGACTTTCTTATGAGGAAATTGCTAAACGCGGCGGTGGAATTTTGAACTCTGCAAAAAAACTTCAGGGTTGCACTGAACAAGAATTAGTTGAACAGGCATTATTGCGTCTTGATGAAATGAAATCGTTTGGTACGGGAGCTGTTGAAATAAAAAGCGGTTACGGACTTAGCTTAGAAAGCGAGCTTAAAATTCTCAGAGTAATAAAAAAACTAAAAAAACTTTCGCCATTAACAATAAAATCAACATTTCTGGGAGCACATGCAATTCCTGCTAAATTTAAAAACGCACCCGAAAAGTATATCGATTTAATAATAAACAAAATGCTTCCTGTCATTGCCGAAGAAAAACTTGCTGATTATATTGATGTGTTTTGCGATAAAGGATTCTTTTCAGTTAAAGACACCGAAAGGATTTTATCGGCAGGACAGAAATATAATTTAACTCCGAAAATACATGCAAATGAACTTGGCTATACGGGCGGAGTGCAGGTTGGTGTGAAACATAAAGCTCTTTCTGTTGACCATTTGGAATATACAGGCGAAGAAGAAATCAAGTGCTTATTAAAATCAGAAACAATGCCCACGCTTTTACCGGGAACTTCTTTCTTTTTAGGATTACCTTATGCTCCTGCTCGCAAAATGATTGATGCGGGTTTACCGGTTGCTTTAGCAAGCGATTTTAATCCCGGCTCATCACCATCGGAAAATATGCAGTTTGTGATTTCGCTTGGTTGCATAAAATATAAAATGACTCCCGAAGAAGCCATAAATGCTGCAACTATAAATAGCGCTTATGCAATGGGAGTTGAAAAAGAACTCGGAGGTATTGCAGTTGGCAAAAAAGCAAATATTTTTATAACCAAACCAATTCCTTCTTATCAATATTTTCCTTATTCTTTCGGAAGCAATAAAGTTGAAATGGTGATTTTAAATGGGAAAATTCAATAATTCAATTTATTTTTGTAAAAATTTTAATATCATTTTATGAAAAAGTTAATCGAATGTGTTCCTAATTTCAGTGAAGGGCGCAACATGAATGTAATCAAACAAATTACCGCTCAGATTGAATCGGTTGAAGGAGTGAGACTACTCGACGTTGACCCGGGAAAAGCTACAAACAGAACTGTTGTAACTTTTGTAGGCGAACCGGAAGCAGTTATTGAAGCTGCATTTCTGGCTGTTAAAAAAGCATCGGAAATTATTGACATGAGGACTCATAAAGGAGAACATCCGCGAATGGGTGCCACTGATGTTTGTCCGCTTATTCCCGTTGCAGGAATTACAATGGAAGAAACCGTTAAATATGCACATAAGCTGGCAGAGAGAATCGGAAAAGAACTTTCCATTCCTGTTTATTGTTATGAATATGCTTGCTTTACCGAAGAAAGAAGAAACCTTGCTAATTGCCGCGCAGGAGAGTATGAAGGGCTCCAGAAAAAATTAACAGACACGAAATGGAAACCCGATTTCGGTCCTGCAAAATTTAATGCAACAGCAGGAGCAACCGCTGTTGGAGCAAGAGATTTTTTAGTTGCTTATAACGTAAATCTGAATACAACTTCTGTGCGGAGAGCAAATGCAATTGCTTTTGATATAAGAGAAAAAGGCCGTCCCAAAAGAGAAGGCAACCAGATAACAGGCAAGATTGTTAAAGATGAAAAAGGCGAGACAGTGCATATTCCCGGCACACTCAAAGCAGTAAAAGCGATTGGCTGGTACATTGAAGAATATGGCATTGCCCAAATATCAATAAATCTTACAAATATAAACATAACTCCCGTGCACGTTGCTTTTGAGGAAGCTTCTAAAAAAGCACAGGAAAGAGGAATAAGAGTTACCGGCTCGGAACTTGTTGGATTGATACCTTTAAAAGCAATGCTTGATGCAGGAAAATATTTTCTAAAAAAACAACAACGTTCGGTTGGCATTTCAGAAGAAGAAATAATAAAAATCGCAGTAAAGTCGCTTGGTCTTGATGATTTAAAGCCATTTAATCCTAAAGAAAAAATAATAGAATATTTACTCGAAGACAATTCAAAAAAGAAACTTATTGATTTTACGTGTAAAGGATTTGCAAATGAAACGGCCTCGGAATCGCCTGCTCCGGGTGGAGGTTCAATTTCGGCATATGTAGGGGCACTCGGTGTTTCGCTGGGTACAATGGTTGCAAACTTGTCATCTCATAAAGCCGGCTGGGATGAACGATGGGAAGAATTCTCTGATTGGGCTGAAAAAGGTCAGGTTATTAAAGACAAGCTTTTGTACCTCGTTGATGAAGATACAAATGCATTTAACAAAATAATGGATTCGTTTAAACTTCCTAATTCTACTGACGAAGAAAAGAGGATAAGGAAAGAAGCTGTAAATGCAGCAACAAAATACGCAATCGAAATACCTTTTAAAGTGATGGAGGCAGCTTATGATTCAATGGAAATTATTAAAGAAATGGCTGAAAAAGGGAATCCAAATTCTGTAAGTGATGCAGGAGTTGGTTCTTTATGCGCACGCTCTGCCGTGATGGGTGCTTTTCTGAATGTAAAAATAAATTCTTCGGGTTTGAAAGATGATTTGTTTGTGAAAGAAAAAATTCAAAAAGGACAGGAAATAGAGAAAAAAGCAATTGCACTTGAAAAGGAAATTCTGGAAATTGTTAGTAGTAAAATAAAGTAAGTTTGCGAGAAACTTTTTTGTTTCGCCAAGACGCAGAGACGCTAAGTTTTGCATAACTTTAAACTTCAAACTCTTTTAATACACAAACTTCTTTACAACGATTTCCTTTGAGTTTCTTACTCTCATGAAATAGGATGTGTTTTTTACAATATTATCGGCAGGTAATTTCAAAGCAATATTTTCTTCCAATGATTCAAAAATTTTATAGTAAACTACGGCTCCTGTAAAATCAATTATTTCAACCTTCAATGTTTCTTTGCCGGTATTTATCACATTAGCAGCAATTTCTTTTCCGTCGAAATATGGTTGTATTAATATCAGGTTTGTGATTTTACTATTTGTTTTTACGGCAATTACATTACTATATTTGTATGTTCCATCAAAATCAGTTTGCTTTAAACGATAATAAATTATTCCAAGCGGCGGATTATTATCAATAGCAGAATATTTAAGAACTGTATTGCTATTGCCTGCTCCTTTTACTGTTGTTATTATTTCAAAACTTTTACTATCGATTGAACGTTCCACTGTGAAATAATCATTATTTATTTCCGATGCTGTTGTCCAGAACAAATTCACAACACCATTTTCATAAATTGCATTGAACGAAAGAAGCTCTATCGGAAGAACATTAGTTCCGTTGCTAAGCGTCCACCGAACCGGTTGAC